>NZ_JBGSQZ010000325.1:0-10474 GCF_041737865.1 Chamaesiphon sp. | reverse complement strand
ATCATCACTTCAGCAATCAGCGTAGAAAATCTAGACCATCTGGGTATCGTAGCAGGATTGGTAGATGAAATCGGGATAGTCGAGATCCTGAACCAACGGTTAGGCATAGATCCTAGAGAAAAAGTCAGCACAGGAGTCATTTGACTGATGAGCGACAGCATATTTTGCAATTCTTCAGCGATGCTTGTCGCCGCTACTATCTCCTTCCCATGCCACATTCCTAATTATTTCGATCGTTCTTTAAACAGCGGAATGTGGGTTTAAAATATTTGGATCGATTATTATTGCTGGTTTGGCTTTATCTCTGGTGGTGGTATTCTTACCAACAGATCTGAGTAGGATATTTCTGGGAGCAGACAAAATCGCGCTCTCTGAAGATCCAGATCTGGTGGAGCAAGAGATCCTGCGGCTCGTACCCATCGATAGCTCGATCGATCGCGCCAAACAGATAATGGAAAAAAATGGGTTTGGCTGTAAATTCACCGAAAATGGTGCATTTGCTAGAGTAAGAATCGATAAAAATGCCCCAGGTGGGACACGACATCAAGTTTATGAAAATGTCGATTATCTTTACTGCGATGCTAGTCAAGGCTTCCTGGTGCAAAGAAGATGGCAAGTCGCAATTTATCATGCCAAAAAACAAGTTAAATCCGTTGCTGTCTCGACTGGATTAGTAGGATTGTAATCATTACTTTGACGAACATTAAGTATTCATTAAATTTACTACTCGATCGACTAATCACAGCGAGGGTGGGCGGTCGTTGCTCGAATATAGCTACTTGAATTATTATTTGGATAGTGGCGAATACCACCACCTTTGTGCCTGATATAGATTTTACTATTTGCATCTACTTGGTAGCACGAGTTACTCGATCGAGCAGCACCAATTTGCGAACCCAGGTTACTTGTAGATCGAGATGAGACTGGGCGAACGATGCTCGGTCGAACGATCGTCTGAGTAGATCTGAACGATCGAGATGAGACTGAGCGAACCATGATCGGGCGAACGATCGTCGCAGTAGATCTGAATGTCTGCGCCAAACAAGGTAAAGCTAGCACGAGCGGCGCACTACCGAGCGATATAGCTCTAATTAGTTTGATGGTTATGAGTGAATATTTAGATATCATCGAGCCAGTTGAGAGCGGGATACACGATCGACGGTATCTTGTTAACGCAGCAACCGTCAGCGATCGCGATCGTTCTTGTCTAAATCGCGCATCTTAGATTGCTGTATTATATTGTTCGATCGCTTCAAATAATGCCTGAAAATTACCTTGTCCAAATCCCTTGGCTCGATTGCGACGTTCGATGACTTCAAAAAAGAAGGTAGGAGATTCAAAGATTGGCTGAGTAAATATCTGTAGTAGGATCTCTTCAGGTTTAGATGTAGACCAATCCATCAAAATTTGGAGCTGTTCGAGTTGTTGCCATTCATCATTAGTTAATATGAGATTTTGCTCGACTCTAGCTCGATTTTGCAAGTTAGCATAATAAGTCTGCGGAATCGGTAGAAAAGCTAAGTGTTGCTGTTGCATTCGATCGATCGTTGCTAGAATACTATTAGTTTGCAACGCAATATGTTGAATCCCTGCACCTCGATTGATATCTAAAAATTCTTGGATTTGCGAGTTAACAGAAGTAGGCTCATTAATATTAAACCTAATCTTGCCACAGGAACTAATTAAAGCTTTACTCACCAATCCCGATTTCTGAGTCTGAATATCAAATGTCTGCTGTACTTGAAAATCAAACAGCTCTCGATACCAGAGCGTAGCTAGTTCGAGTTCCCCAACACCAACATTTAACACAATATGATCGATACCTGAGATTGTCTGATGAGAATCGATCGGAGCGGGGATCTGTTCTAATGGAGCTTGGATAATGGTATGCTCGATCGCACCCCAACCCCTAATTCTCAACCACGGCAATCGATCTAGATCGGAACAAACTGACACAATTTCGATTCCCAATCGCTCGATTTTTCGCCTAATTTTAGCTAAATCTGACACCCGAAACGAGACATCCTTCACCCCCGACGGATGTAGCTTGAGATACTCAGCGACGGGACTAGACCCATTAAGTGGTGAGGATATTGAAAATAATAGGTGAGAATTACCAACTAGATACTCGATCGTCTGTTCGTTCGATCGATTATCTAGATTTTGCAACCCCATTTGCGTAACTAATAATTCTTGTGTTTGGGTAGCATCTACAACATAGAAATGAATGCAATCTATTTCCATAAAGTCAAATTCTAACGATCGTGTCAAAAGGATTGAAGCTTAAATCTTAATTAAAAAATGATGTTTGAAAAAGAGAATAGATAATAGAAGATATTCTTGAGGGTGGGCAGTGTCCACCAGCTAGGGCTTAGGCAATTATCTAATAAATATTTACATCTAGCTACTTAACCATCACAATCTAAACTCGTCGCCATAACTAATAAAGGTAATAAATTTAAGACGCTCTAACGAGAAAAAAGTCTTAAATTTTTACCCATCTTACTTAAAAGACGATATTTACGAGCCGATAGTTCGCAATTAAACAAAAGTCAGGGGTTTAAATCCTTACTTTCACAACTTCGTCTTGATTCGCTAAACCCACGGGGAACCCGAGGAGCGCGAATCGCTATCAACTATCAACTATTTTGTAGCGGCAATCAGACCAAAGCGAATCAATCCACTCCGATAACCCTCACTCATCAATCGTAATGACATCGCCGCCTCGATCGTTTTCCGACCTGCCTTGAATAGCCCTAATATAGCCTGAGGTGTAATCGCCGAATCGATTACCACATCCCAAAATGGGGCAACTGCGGTAGACCAATCATCAGCGCGTAAATCTTTGAATCCACAGGCTGTGACAATTTCGGTGTATTCTGGCAACGAAATTACATAGGGCAAACAATACACCCGATAAATATCCTGTAAATGCTTTTGCTCTTGAGCCGTCAGGGGAGTTGTCAGCGTCGTAGGACGATGACACCAGGTGACAAAAATCAGCTTCCCACCTGGTTTTAATACTCGATAACACTCTTGTAAAAATTTCAGCTTATCTGGCATGTGTTCGCCACTTTCCAGCGACCACACCAAGTCGAAACTATCGTCAGCAAATGGCATCGCTAATGCGTTCGCCACCTGAAAATCAGTCTTTGCTTGTAAACCCGCCGCTCGCGCTCGTTCCTTGGCTCGATTGGCTTGGACTGGCGAAAGGGTAATTCCCGTTACCCTAGCACCAAATTTTTCGGCTAGATAGAGGCTACTGCCACCAATTCCACATCCAACATCGATAATATTCTGGGGTCGAGCGATGGTAAAATCACCAGCCCAAGTAAGTACTTCTTCAATCAGATCGATTTGTGCCTGACGACGATCTAGTTTATAGTTTCCATCTTCACCATAGTAGCCGTGGTGCATGTGTTCGCCCCAAATTCCTTCCCATAAACCGCTCGAAGCATCATAGAATTCTTGAATTTGTCGATCCAGTTCGGTACTCATTTAGGAAATCTCCGCTGATAGTCTGCTCACATATTCTAACAAATTGCTCTGACTGCGTTTCGGTCTATCCCATTGGGGTAAATAATTTAGGTATCTCGATCGAGATTTTAGCTATGAAAATATCCGTGAATCTATCGATCGTCACCAGCAGTTTTAGGAGTGATTAGATAACATTTAAATATTATTTTCTATGTCGATCGCAAGTATCTTTTTTGAGCGAAATGTGCATATTTAGTATTTTACGTGGATGACGATCGCGCTAGTACTGCATATTTTTAAAAGAGTATCCCTTTCTAGCATTAACAATAATCTCACAAGACTCACCTGTCGAGCTTTACTCACGACCCCGATTTGGTTTGTAGATTGCAAACCAAATCGCCTCACGATCTAAATACCCAGTCAGAGCCATCTCGATTACTGCTTCAACTGGAAAATTTATCTCGATTCGATTAAGGCTCGATCGCAACAATAAAGTCAGGATGCGAACCTCTAGGTATAATTAGAGTAGTACCCCTTAAATTACCATGAGTCCAGAACTAGAGCGGATTCTCAGCCAAGCTCAACAACTCGATCGAGCATCTCAAATTCAACTAATTAGCCGTCTTTGAAACCAAACTCAGCCACAACCGGAACGAGTAGAGAATCCGTGGCTGGCTATTGCAGGTAGCCTATCTGACGATCCATTCTTTGACGATTATATTGCTGAGATCGAGCGTTATCGCCAAGAAATTGATTCACAAGCAGAAAGCTCCGCCGCATGAGTCGTTATATTCTCGATACTGACCATCTTACCTTACTAAAACGTAACCACCCGATCGTGAGAGCGAAGATTAGCTCAATTCCTCCAGCAGATATTTTTGTCACGATCGTTACAATTGAAGAACAATTGCGCGTCATTAGGCACAGCGTATGTTTTGCCCAATTACTGCCTTAACTGGAAAATCTATCTCGATCGATGGTCGATCGCCACAATGGAGTTAGGATGCGAACGTCTAGGTATAATTGAGTAATAACTCTTGTATTGTGGGATTCAACCTATGCCAAAAACAGTTTGGGCAACCTTTTCGCAGGGAAAAGTTGAGCTGTTAGAGCAGATCGCTATTCCTGATGGAACGAGAATACTCGTGACGATCTTACCTGATGATGAGAGCGATTTCTGGCTCAAAACTAGCCAAACCTCACTCGCTGCCGTTTGGGATAACGATGAGGATGATATCTATGCCCAATTACTCTAAAAATGACATCATCTTAGTTCGATTGTCTTTCTCCGATTTATCTGGTTCAAAAGTCCGACCCGCCGTTGTTGTCAACGTAGAACATATTTCCCAAGATCTCATCATCGTTCCTCTAACTAGCAAAACAGCATCGTTACTTGAGGGTGAATTTATCCTATCTGAATGGAAATCAGCAGGATTGAACATTGAAACAGCAGTCAAGAGGGGTTTGTATACCGTTCATCAAAGCTTGGTTGCTAAGACAATTGGCAAATTAGTCGATCCTGATGTAGAACAATTAGCGAGATCGATCCAAACATGGTTAGGGCTGTAGAACTCGATTCTTTTCCCTTCTCTACGAGAGGCTACGCCAACGGGACGCTGCGCCCAATTACCGCCTCAACTGGAAAATCTATCTCGATCGATGATTTGACGATCGCTCGTTCGAGGCTGATGTAGCTCAACTCGATCGGTTGTTGGCAGATGCTAAGATTAAATAGTAGTGACTATACTTTCCAGTCATGGCAGCCCTTACCCTCAATCTCAACTCGATTTCCAATCTCAGTCGCAGCCAATTTCGGCAGATTGCGATCGACAATCCAGACATGAAGCTGGAACGCAACAAAGAAGGCTATCTCATCATTATGGCTCCGACAGGCGGTGAAACTGGTAGCTTTAATTCCGATCTAAATGGACAGTTATACGTATGGAATCGTACTAGCAAAGCAGGGAAAACCTTCGATTCTTCCACTGGCTTTGAGCTTCCAGGCGGTGGAGATCGATCGCCTGATGTAGCTTGGATTGCACTTGACAAATGGGAAGCTCTCACAGCAGAAGAGCGGCGGGGATTCTTGCCACTGTGCCCAGACTTTGCGATCGAACTCATGTCTCGATCTGACTCTTGGATTCAAGCCCAGGCAAAGATGGTGGAATATATGGAGAGTGGTTGTCAGCTCGGTTGGCTGCTAGATCCCAAGGGTAATCGCGCCGCTATTTATCGAATTGGCAAGCCACCAGAACTTTTGACTGCGCCCGACTCATTATCAGGGGAAGAAGTATTACGAGGATTTGTGCTTGATGCTAGGTTTTTGTGGAGCTAATCAAGTTAATATCCAATATTTCGTCGATCGCTTTCTGCTACAATACCCCAATCTCTCGCAAACAGCGACGGGTTAATTCTTTCCGAGCTGTTAGATCTGATTGAGTGCGGATATCGATATTCGTTGCAAAGAAATAGACATTCTTGCCTTTTTCTAGATACCCTACATACCAGCCAATCTGTGGTTTGATACCATTGTTAAATCCGGTAAAACCTGTTTTTCCACGCATGGTATAGTCTGGAGTTTGTTCGACGATTGTGATATCCTTGACGATCGCGATCGATCGCTTGGAAAATGGCAAATCTCCCTGCTGTAAACGACGGAGAAATTGAATTTGAGCTTGAGGAGTAATTCGGAGTTTTCCTCTGAGCCAAAAGTTATCGAGATCTTGCCGAACTTGCTAGTACGGAAGATGTAGTAGTTATATTTGGTGTTGTTAAAGCTACTTGCGATAAGTAAAGTACCGTCAAAATAGCAAAGCATAATGCGATCGAGATAACTAAAAATCTATTCAATGCTCGTAATAGTTTAGGATACTGGTGCGTTACGGCTTGCGCCTAACACACCCTACAGCAATCTAGCTCATTTAGGATTGTGACGATCGATGATTGTGGAATTTTTGAGTGGAGAGGAACCAACATCGCTTACCTACTCCTGACAAATCGGTTCGAGTGTAAGATCTAGGTCTACCTCTTTACTAACTGTATGTCTGAGCGTGATGAATTACCGATGGATTTAGAGCAGATCGAGCGAGATTTGCGCGATCGATCGCTGAATAAGCAAAAAGTGGCATTAGACAGGCTAGCACAGGTTCCCGCCGCTCTAGCGGTACCGATCCTCGCTAGATTGTTGGAGTCGAGCGACTTTATGCAGCGGCGGGTTGCGGTGATGGGTTTGGGCAATCATCGGGTGGAGGAGTCGTTTCAACTGTTAGCAGGCGTAATTACCAACGATCTCGATCCCAATGTGATGGGGGAAGCGGCGAATTCGATCTTTGATTTTGGCGATCGCGCGATTCCGTTATTGGTAAATTTATTTAAAAATACTCAGAATTGGCTAGTCCGCCAAAGTATTATTTCCTTATTGCTGGATACCGATCGTCACACCGAACTGTTGACTACTGCCGAACTGGCGATCGCGGATGAGACTCAATCGGTACAAGAGGTAGGTATTTTGGCTCTGGGGCATCTCTTAAATTCGCCAGTGGGAGAACGCGCTCTATTGTTACTTTTAGACTTGTGCAAAGATCCCTCCTGGCGCAATCGCTGGCGGGCGACGATCTCGCTCCAAAGCCTTCAAAATCCGGCGACAAAGGCGGCGATCGCTAGGCTTCAGCAAGATGAACATTTTCGGGTGGTAGCAGCGGCTCTAGAGGTTGCTACCCACTGGGCGAGTCAGTCTAGGTAGGGAGGTATTAGGCTTGAGGCTTGAGGCTTGAGGCTTGAGGCTTGAGGCTTGAGGCTTGAGGCTTGAGGCTTGAGGTTTTAGGCTTGAGGGGGTAGAGGGTAGTTCAAAAATTATCCTTACCGCTGTTTGTGCAATGCTCATTTATACTAAGCTTTAGGAATTTTTAAGCCTAGATTTCCATGAAAATCTTGCTGTACCTTGTGGGTTAATTGCTTTGAGACGCGATTGACGATTTGTTTTAAGACTTTATCACCCGTACCTTGGATCGCACCTGTGGGTAACTTGTAGATAAACTTGGGAAACTGAATGTATACATGCAAATCGAGATCCCAGTCGATCTTGGTACCTGATTGCTGTCCATTTGCGAACTCTACTAGCCGCATCTGAGCATTGAAACTTACTTCATAACCTGGGGGGGTATAATCGGGGATCTCAATAGTTTTGATGCGATAGATGCCACTATCCTGCGGTAACAGCTCCAAGCCAATCTTTGGTTCGACGACGTAGCCACATGAATTGAATTTACCAATAGTTAGAGCATAACCATTTTGTCCGAGCGGGTTGGCTGTCATTGGATGGGCGCAGCGCGTAAACCAGCCTGAATGAGTATCCAGATAGTTACCTACAGTTTTGATGTCTGACCCCATCAGCATGGTATCAGTGAAGCGATAGCTAAAACAGAAGGGCTGGAGTTGCTTTGTCTCTGGGGATGCCAGTTGCTGTTCTAATTCAGGATTCATCACGAGCGAATTCTGTTTGTTGCTTTTCTCTAGTGTTGTTACTGGCATCTCCTTGATTATCCCGTTGAGGTGGTGACTATATGGTATCGATCGAAATGCACTGATGGCTAATATCTATTTACAAGCTCTGGCTGGTTAAAACCGGAAAATTTAGTTTAATTAAAGTAATTAGTATTTGAAAAATTGATGCTCGTACCCAGATATGGTGAGGTGGTGGAGCCTGTCCGATCGGCAGATCGCTAATAAATATGTTGTGGATTGAATCGGATCGGCTGCAATTTCCTGACGAAAAACACCCGTTTGATTGTTTCTATATTTAACATAAGTAGTAAGAGCACTCAACCTAAAATTTATTTTAATCAAAACCTCATGAAAGCATTTGTAGCAGGCGCGACAGGCGAAACTGGACGGCGGATCGTTCAGGAGCTAGTCAAACGGGAGATCCCAGTGCGGGCAATGGTTCGAGATCTTGCCGTGGCACGAACTATTTTACCAGCGGAGGTAGAATTAGTCATCGGCGATGTCCTCAATCTCGATAGTATTACTACCGCGCTGGGTGATAGTACAGTAATTCTCTGCGCCACGGGAGCTAAACCCAGTTTAGACCCGACAGGCCCCTATCAGGTAGATTATGAGGGCACCAAAAATCTGGTAAATGCCGCCAAATCTCACAATATCGAGCAGTTTGTGTTTGTTTCATCACTGTGTGTATCGAAGTTTTTCCATCCGCTCAATCTGTTTTGGTTGATCTTGTGGTGGAAACAACAAGCCGAGCAGTATCTCAAAGATAGTGGACTCAACTATACGATCGTGCGTCCAGGTGGACTAAAAAATGAAGATAATCCTAATCCGGTGGTGATGTCGGGAGCGGATACCCTCTTTGATGGTAGTATACCTAGACAAAAGGTGGCTCAGGTGTGCGTTGAGTCACTCACCAACCCTCAAGCCCGAAATAAAGTACTTGAAATCGTCAGCGCACCCACAGCAGTGGCAAAAAGTTGGGAAGATCTATTCGCTAGTGTGTAGTTATTGAGGGGATAGTCACTAGCGATCCATCTCTAGTGGCTAGTGACGATTCCCCCGCTCCCGCTCTTTATTTCATCCGACATGGATACCCTTAAACCCCAACGTTTTAGACCGATCGCAATCGCGATCGGTTGTGTATTTTCACTTTGCTTGGTATTAATATTAAGGCAACCATCCCGTCGCCAAAGTCCCACCTTTGACACGACGCAAAGTCCCCCACTAGTGATGACAGGTGGCAATCCTTATGTTCGGGCATTGATGCGAACGATCTCGGCGAGTGAAGCAAGCGATCGACAACCGTATTCGGTGATATATGGTGGGAGTCATGCCACACATCTCGATCGTCATCCCGAACAGTGTATTCGGATTACTCGTGGGCCGAACATTAATAATTGCTCTACAGCAACGGGGCGATATCAGATGATTAATACTACCTGGGCACAGATGTCCAAAAGATATCATCCTCAGCCTGATTGTCTGATGTTTGTCTTTCAATGCGGCTATAGTTTTGAGCCAGAGTATCAAGACAAAGTGGTTTATGCTTGGCTCAGTGACGAGCAAGCCTGGAGGATGAATATCCCCCAGTTATTAAAAGCTGGCGAGTTGGAGCAAGTCAGACGGCGGTTGTCTAGTACTTGGACGAGTTTGGGTTATGGGATTGAAACTAATACCATCACACCTAAATTAGCAGGTATTTATCAGAAGTTATTGCAGGAAGAATTAGCGCGCAAAAATTAATACGATCGGTTCAATACTAGCAGGACAAAAACTCGATCGATACTATTAGCCCAGCTAAATCGATCGAGCCTGAGATTTTTGATATTCCCGATCTTTGTACTGCCAATATTTTTCGACAGTTGCTTTGGTAGCGATCTCGTTTTGATACTCACTACCACCTTCAGAGATTAATCTGGCTTTAACTTGCTTGCGGAGGTCTGAGACAATTTTACCATTGATTTTACGTGTCTGCGACCAATCCAAAATTGGTTGTGGATAGTAACTATCAGTATATTTTTCGGCGATAATTTCACTGATACTATAACCTTGCAATTCGGGAATTCAGTAATAAATAAAACTTAGATCGGGATCTTTTTCGGTAATGTTCTTGTTGGGATTATAGATCCGAAATGTTTCACTGAGGGGATTGGTGACACCCGCCTGCATCTGCCATTGCCAATTATCGATCGCCAGATCGCCATCTACCAGATAGTTCATATAATGTTTTGCTCCATGATGCCAAGAGATGCCACAATTTATCGTCAAAAATGTGGCACACATGGCACGCATCCGAAAATTCATCCAGCCCATCTCTGTGAGCTGTCGCATACTCGCATCCACGAGGGGAAAACCTGAAGGGGTGACAAGCATCCCTTAAATCATTATGTGATAGGGATTATAGAGGCTGAGGTTGCGAAGGTAAAAGTCAATTTTATGGCAATTAAGTCGGACATATCGATAAATTAAGCCCGGAATAAAATCCCAATCGAAG
>NZ_JBGSQZ010000323.1:0-5321 GCF_041737865.1 Chamaesiphon sp. | reverse complement strand
TCACTAAAACATTGCTAATCATGAGAATATATCCTCTTTAAATCTACTGCTTCCTAAATATTAAAACCGACCATTTAGGAAGATTGATGTAAATCTTTCCGTCTGCTTGGACTTGCAGATTGTGCCCATAGTTACCCGAATCATTCCAACCGTCATACTGCGGCGATTGAGAGTTGAAAATTTCTGACCACTGCCCAGTTTCTTCACCCACATCGATCCCGTAATCATGTTCTTGCCACTGACGATCGCTTAGATTGACAACAACCACCACAATATTGCCGCCTTCATGCCAGCGTTTGAAAGCTAAGACTGTATTTGTGCGATCCTCATGAATAAATTGCAAAGTATCACTGCGTAAAGCCGGATTATGCCAACGTACCCAGTTGATATCTCGGACTAGATTTCGCATGGAAATCCCGATCGAATCTCCGGCAATTCCCCAATCAAATCGATGTTCCCAAGTTGCTGGATTTCCGTCTGGATTTGGCCACCAATAGCCAGGGTGGTGACATTCAGATCCCATGAATAACATCGGCGTACCAGGTATTGACACATTTAACGCCCAACCGAGTCGCCCTTTGGCTCGTGCATACCAATTATTTCGCCCGCCACATAGCTCGACAAAATAACGATTTTCGGGTTGTTTCCCGCTTTGAGAATCGGCAATTCTGTCGTGAGAGCCGAGCAAATAACGAATAAAATTCCAGGAGCGGTCAAATCCCATCCAACCCATGAATGATTTGAGTTCATCTATTGCATTGTCTCCATTGACAGCGCGACGAAAAGCAAATGGATCGGACATTCCCCACACTGCATTAAAACCTAATTCACGGATAACTTTACCCCAGCGATCTTGCTGTTCGCTCGTCCATTCGGCAATCAGATACTTATCTTGCCAGTATTGGTTTTCGCGAAGTCCGGCAATAATATGTTGAGTGCATTCCCACGTCATACTGTGCGCCATATCAAACCGCAAACCATCGCCGCGATATTCATGCAACATCATCCGCGCGTGGTCGAGTAAAAAGTTTTGGACTTCCGATTTCCAATGCGCGAACGCTCGACCATCTTCATCCCGCGCAGGTTCATATCGAAACGGATCTTCAAAGTAGATCCCGCCGCTATCGGTGGTATTGCCATCGTATTGCCAATAGTGATTGCGGCTGGTCGAAGCATGATGATAAACCACATCAAAAATCACTGCTAGACCTTGCCTGTGAGCGGCATCTACGAGCGATCTCAAGTCTGCTGGAGTACCGTACCCATTATGCGGTGCAAAGAGGTTGGTAGCTCCATAACCTTCCCCATCGATGCCATCGACTTGCTCGGTGGGTAATAGTTGAAGTGCGTTAAATCCAAGTTCGCGGATATATCCGAGCTTCGTCTCAAAGTCGGCAAACGTGGCATAAGTTGAGATATTTAGATGGTCGTTTAGTCCGGCAAATGACCCTACATGCGCCTCATAAATAATTAGATCCTCAAATTTGGGCGTGGCAAATTCAGACCACTCTTGCTGCCAATCCACGACGATCCCTCTGGCATTATCTTCAGCACTCTCTACTTGGCGTGCATAGGCATCTACACGAGTCAAGATGCCACCTGGATTGGTAGGATCGCCGCCTTTATTAACGATTGAGAATTGATAGGGTTGACCCGCCACAACGTCCGCTACATCTACCGACCAATAACTAGAATTACTCGGTTCTGGTGCGAGGGCAACTTGAGACATTCGCTCGTCTTGCCAAATGCAAACTGAAACGGCGATCGCATTTGGTGCCCAAACTCGAAACGAGCATTCATGACCAAGCAAATTTGCACCCATGCCAGGATGAACGGATACCAACGATTCTCCAGGGGAGAGGCTACTTCGACTTCGCTCAGTACAAGTCCGCCAACGATCGATCGCCATTAAAGACTCACTCATGGTTTTGAATTTCGGTTGGATGGCAAGTAATAACAGCCGACAAATCTGCTTGTAAGAGCAGTATTGCTTGCATTACATATTTAGAAAATAAAATGAATTTTTGTTGTGTAAAACTACTTGTGCTTATCATATCTTCCAAATGTGAGGGAGTTGTGAGTTATTTACAATTTATCTTTGATTTTTCGATGAAATTAATGCCTCAAAGCTCTTGTGTGAGCTAATTGCGCGTCTTAAAACAGATTGATTTTTGATAGAATTCGCTTATAGAATTAAGCAAAAAAATAATATTATATTGTTCTGTTTTGTTAAGGCTTTTTTATCTATGTCTTTAGAGAGAGTGCTTTATTTATTTGATTGATTAGCTTTAAGGTGTCAATCGTTGGCATAGCCTCTCCCCTAGAAAGTCGGTCTTTAAATTCAATCGATTGAGGCTGATATCTGCAATTGAAGGTAATTACTAAACCAATCAAATTTAAAAATAGATAATTAATTCATCATGAAAAAACAGATCTTTGTTGCCTTAGCTCTCCTATGCTCCTCAGTTGCCACTTTCAGCATGAGTGAGCCAGCTACCGCACAACTAAGTCGAAGTTCGATCGGCCCATCGGTTGAATTTGGTAACGGACAAACTGTATTTGGGATCGATTCTAAATTTGGCATCAGTGATAATTTATCCCTGCGTCCATTTGTCTTCTTTCCTAATGGTGGCACTAAATTTGGTACGGCATTAACCTACGATATTAATCTCAAAAATAATGCTAATGCCCTCCAACTTACGCCTTTTGTTGGTGCTTCTATAGACTTCAATACTGGCGATGGCAATACTACCACTAACTTTGGTTTAGTTGGTGGAGTCGATCTGGATCTGACTGATAGCCTGCAATTAAAAGGAGCAGTAAACGTACCGCTGAATAACGATCGGGATCGAACCGTTGTCGTGAGTGTTGGGGCTGGTTTCAGATTTTAAAACAGCACTTGGCAAGTTCCGACCGGAGAAAATAATTATCGCGGAAGATCGAGCTTTTCAGTCACAGTAAATTGCGATCTGACAAACAGATACACCACGAAAACAGGTCGATTGAAATATTCTCTCCCCGTAACTTGCCAAGTCATTAATTTATAAATTTGCTTCTATAGTACGATTTTCAAAATTTACTCACGATCGGTCGGGTGTAAACTTTAGTACGTGTGACATTGTGAAAATATTTAATACCTGATAGGTTGTGGGAGTACAATCTAAATCGATTGTGCGAACCTATCATACACAACAAGTAATTTGTTGTGAATCAGATGAATCTCCCCACCTTCACGTTGTTGATTGTTGAAGATGTTCCGGCAAATCGAGAGCTATATCGAAATTGCCTACTGACCGATTCAAGCTGTGCTTACGATCTGTTAGAAGCAGCATCGGTGGCGGAGGGACTAGAACTATGCAGTACGAAACCGATCGATGCTATTTTACTCGATTATCTGCTCCCAGACGGAGATGGGCTAAAATTTCTAGAGACATTATCACAAAGTCCCGATCGTAGTCCACCTGTCGTGATGATGACGGGGTATGGTGACGAAAGTATTGCGGTTCGAGCGATGAAACTGGGTGCCCAAGATTATTTGCCAAAGCACAAGTTTTCGCCACAGCTATTAATCTCAACCATGCGCGGCGCGATTGAGAATGCCCGCTTGCGGCTACAATTGCGACACCGCGAAGAGCAGTTACAGGTAGCTAGCAAGCAAATTACGACGATCTGGGAAAGCATGACCGATGCGTATATCGGTCTCGATCGCGATTGGCGGATCGTCTACACCAATCCAGCGGCAATTCAAGTAATCGAGCGACTAGTCGGTCTAGCACCTGAAGAATTTTTGGGTAAAACCCATTGGGAAGTTTTTCCCCAGTCAGTGAATAACTCCGTCGAGCAAGAATATCGCAGGGCTGTAACCGAGCGAATGGCGGTACATTTTGAGGTATTTTATGAGCCAATTAGCACTTGGTTCGAGCTTCATGCTTATCCATCTACCGAAGGATTGGGGATTTACTTTCGGGATATTAACGAACGTAAATGTCTCGAAGCCCAACGAATTGCCTCCGAACGAGAGTGCTTGCACTCCAAATCCGCTCTCGAACATCGCCATCAAGAGCTGGATAACTTTGTGCAGAGCGTCTCCCACGATCTCAAAGCACCCTTGCGGGCAATTGCCAATCTCTCGGAGTGGATTGAAGAAGATTTAGAGGGTTCCCTCACAATCGCTACTCAACAGCAAATGGCACTATTACGGAGCCGAGTCGAGCGGATGTCTGCGACGATCGATGGACTGCTCGACTATGCCCGCCTCGGACAAACGGATAGATCGATCGAGCCAGTCTTAGTAGATCGATTACTGGCTGAGGTCATCGATTCACTCTCACCGCCGCCGACATTTTGCATCGATATCGACCCAATGCCGACCGTATTCACAAACCGCTTTCTGTTGTTCCAGGTGTTTGCCAATCTCATCGGTAATGGCATCGAGCATCACGACAGATCTGATGGCTCGATTCACATTTCGGTTCGAGAACGCGACGATCTGTATGAATTTAGCGTAGCCGATGATGGAGCGGGGATTGCCCCAGAGCATCACGAGCGAATCTTTAGAATTTTTCAGACTGTGAACCCTCAAAATCGAGCGGATAGTACAGGCATTGGATTGGTAATCGTCAAAAAAATTATTGAAGCCCAAGGTGGAACTATTTGGTTAGAGTCCCAGCTCGGTCAGGGCACAACATTCTACTTTACTTGGCTCAAGTAATTCTCTCAAGGAGAGAAGATCGATTATTGGCTTTAGTGAATTAAGACACGATCTTGCGATAGCGAAATACTATCTTTACAGGTCGAGACAGATAAATTTTATCGAGAACGATCCAGGATCTTCGATCGCATCCAACAGCATACTGGATATCAGAAGAGAAGATCGAGCTATTATTTATCACAGCTTTTCATATTACATTTAAAATGTGAGGAATTCGTGAGGTTTGTACCGTATATTTCGCCAAGAATTGTGTCAACAATAATCACAGGCTATACATAGAAACAATTGCGAGGTTTTACCTTGCTAAAATAAGCTAGTAATAACTAAGTTATTTATAAATATTAGTACTTTTTGTGGCGATTTATTAAGATTTTTTTGTCTATATATTTAGGTAGAGATTTTTATCGATCCGATCGATTACTATCAAGTTTAAGGCTGCTTAATAAAATTCATTTTTTAGCTTAGGAAGCGATCGCACTCTTAACATCACAATTACTTAGGAAATAACTTCATGAATAAGATCGTTCTATTCTCATTGATATGTACGGGATTTGTCTCAGTGATGCCCTTCAAGGTCAATGCCGCAGGTTTAGCACAAGTTAGCCAGAAT
>NZ_JBGSQZ010000321.1:0-3464 GCF_041737865.1 Chamaesiphon sp. | reverse complement strand
TCACTAAAACATTGCTAATCATGAGAATATATCCTCTTTAAATCTACTGCTTCCTAAATATTAAAACCGACCATTTAGGAAGATTGATGTAAATCTTTCCGTCTGCTTGGACTTGCAGATTGTGCCCATAGTTACCCGAATTATTCCAACCGTCATACTGCGGCGATTGAGAGTTGAAAATTTCTGACCACCACCCAATTTCTCCACCCATGTGAATTCCATAATCATGTTCTTGCCACTGACGATCGATTAGATTGACAACAACCACCACAATATTGCCGCCTTCATGCCAGCGTTTGAAAGCTAAAACTGTATTTATGCGATCCTCATGAATAAATTGCAAAGTATCGCTACGCAAAGCCGGATTATACCAGCGTACCCAGTTGATATCTCTGACTAGATTTCGCATGGAAATCCCGATCGGATCTCCAGCAATTGCCCAATCAAATCGATGTTCTGAAGTTGCTAGATTTCCGTCTGGATTCGGCCACCAATAGCCCCAATGATGAAATTCAGATCCCATAAATAACATTGGCGTACCAGGCATCGCTACATTTAAAGCCCAACCGAGTCGGGCTTTGGCTCGTGCGTACCAGTTATCTCGTCCGCCACATAACTCGACGAAGTGGCGATTTTCGGGTTGTTTTCCGCTCTGGGAATCGGCGATGCGATCGTGCGATCCTAGTAAATAACGAATAAAATTCCAGGAGCGATCGAATCCCATCCAACCGATAAATGACTTGAGTTCATCAATGGTATTTTCTCCGTTGACAGCACGACGAAAAGCATACGGATCGGACATTGCCCATACAGCATTGAAGTCTAATTCACGAATAACTTTGCCCCAGCAATCCTGTTGTTCGCTCGTCCATTCGGCAATAAAATATTTATCCCGCCAGTAGGGGTTTTCGCGAAGTCCGGCAATAATATGTTGAGTACATTCCCACATCAGACTATGCGCCATATCAAACCGCAAACCATCGCCGCGATATTCATCCAATAGCATCCGTGCGTGGTCGAGTAAAAAGTTTTGGACTTCGGATTTCCAGTGAGCGAAAGCGCGACCGTCTTCTTCTCGTGCGGGTTCGTAATGAAATGGGTCTTCAAAATAAATACCACCTTCATCGTTTGTATTGCCATCGTATTGCCAATAGTGATTGTGACTGGTCGAAGCATGATGGTAAACCACATCAAAAATCACGGCCAGACCTAGCCTGTGGGCGGCATCTACGAGCGATCGAAGCTCTTGAGGAGTCCCGTACCCATTGTGCGGTGCAAACAGGTTGGTGGCTCCATAACCTTCACCATCGATGCCATCAACTTGCTCGATAGGTAGTAGTTGGAGGGCGTTAAAGCCGAGTTCGTGGATATATCCTAGCTTTGTCTCAAAGTCGGCAAACGTGGCATAAGTTGAGATGTTGAGATGGTCGTTGAGTCCGGCAAATGACCCCACATGCGCCTGATAAATAATCAAATCTTCAAATTTGGGCGTGGCAAATTCAGACCACTGTTGCTGCCAATCGACGACGATCCCTCTGGCGTTATCTTCAGCACTCTCGACTTGGCGTGCATAGGCATCTACACGAGTCAAGATGCCGCCTGGATTGGTAGGATCGCCGCCTTTATTAATAATTGAGAATTGATACGGTTGACCCGCCACAACGTCCGCGACATCTACCGACCAATAGCTAGAATTACTCGGTTCTGGTGCGAGTGAGACTTGGGACATTCGCTCGTCTCGCCAAATGCAAACTGAAACCGCAATTGCGTTCGGTGCCCAAACCCGAAACGAACATTCATCACCAACCAAATTTGCACCCATCCCAGGATGAATGCTCTGAGGAAGGGATACCAAGGATTCTCCAGGGGAGAGGCTACGCCAACGATCGATCTCCATTAAAGACCCCCTCATGGTTTTGAATTTTGTTTGGATGACAAGTAATAACAGCAGATAAATCTGTTTGCAAGAGCTGTATTACTTGCCTTACATATATAGATAACAACACGATTTTTTTATATAAAACTACTCAGGCTTATCATATCTTCCAAATGTGAGGGAGTTGTGAGTTATTTACAATTTATCTTTGACTTTTTCGATGAAATTAATACCTCAAAGCTATTGCACAAGCTAATTACACATCTTAAGGCAGATTGATTTTTGATAGAATTTGCTTATAAAATTAAGCGAAAAATAAGGCTACGTTGTTCTGTTTTGTTAAGACATTTTTATCTATGTCTTTAGAGAGAGTGCTTTGTTTATTTGATTGATTAGCTTTAAGGTGTCAATCGTTGGCGTAGCCTCTCCCCTGGAGAATCGATCTTTAAATCGAGGCTGATATCTGCAATTGAAGGCAATTGCTAGACCAACCCAATTAAAAAAATAGAGAATTCATCATGAAAAAACAGATCGTTATTGTCTTAGCTCTCCTGTGCTCATCAGTTGCCACTTTCAGCATGAGTAAGCCAGCTAACGCACAACTTGGTCGAAGTTTGGTCGGCCCATCGGTTGAATTTGGTAACGGACAAACTGTATTTGGGATCGATTCTAAATTTGGAATCAGTGATAATTTATCCCTGCGTCCATTTGTCTACTTTCCTAACGGTGGCACTAAGTTTGGTACGGGATTAACCTACGATATTAATCTCAAAAATAATGCTAATGCCCTCCAACTTACGCCTTTTGTTGGTGCTTCTATAGACTTCAATACTGGCGATGGCAATACTACCACTAACTTTGGTTTAGTTGGCGGAGTCGATCTGGATCTGACTGATAGCCTCCAATTAAAAGGAGCAGTAAACGTACCGCTGAATAACGATCGGGATCGAACCGTTGTCGTGAGTGTTGGGGCTGGTTTCAGATTTTAAAACAGCACTTGGCAAGTTCCGATCGGAGAAAATAATTACTGCGGAAGATCGAGCTTCCCAGTCATACATGTCGAGACAAATAAATTTTATCTATATCTAGAACGATCTAGAATCTTCGATCGCATCTAATAGTTAGCTAGATATCAAAAGAGAACATCAAATATTAACCTATTATTTACAACAGTCTTTCATCTTACATTTAAAATGTGAGGAACTTGTGAGGACTATGCCGTGTATTGTGTCAACAATAGTCACAGGCTATACATAGAAGCAATTGCGAGGTTTTACTTTGCTAAAATAAGCTAGTAATAACTAAGTTATTTATAAATATTAGTACTTTTTATAGCGATTTATTAAGATATTTTAGTCTGTATATTTAGGTAGAGACTTTTATTGACCCGATCGATTATCATCAAGTTTAAGGCTGCTTAATAAAATTTATTTTTTAGCTTAGAAACCGATCGCACTCTTAACATCACAATTACTTAGGAAATAACTTCATGAATAAGATCGTTCTATTCTCATTGATATGTACGGGATTTGTCTCAGTGATGCCCTTCAAGGTCAATGCCGCAGGTTTAGCACAAGTTAGCCAGAAT
>NZ_JBGSQZ010000265.1:0-77773 GCF_041737865.1 Chamaesiphon sp. | reverse complement strand
GATAATTGATAATTGATAATTGATAATTGATAATTGATAATTGATAATTGATAATTGATAATTGATAATTGATAATTGATAATTGATAATTGATAATTGATAATTGATAATTGGCGTGTCTTATCTCGCTCAACTCTCTCTGCGAGACGCTACGCTTTGCGCTTACGGCAGAAGACGACTGCAAGATCTATTCGCTGTCAACTGTCAACTGTTCACCCTTTATCTAATACAAATACACTTCCTTCATTACCTCTACCGATGCGGAGTGTCTCATCGAGATAAGTAACTTCGAGCCAAGCAGGTGCTTTATCTTCTTTGCGATTAATCGGTAGATCGATCGCCGTAAATTTCTGACCATTTTCGATGGCAGTAATCAATCGATCGGGAGTTGAATAATCGATGAGACTTTGTAGCCCGATCAGCGATCGATTAAATTGCACATTTACTCTAGATTCATTGACGGCGGTAAAGGTAGCAACGACCGCTACGATTCCAGTCAATCCTGGCACTAAACTGGGGACTTCAGCGATATTATAAATCGCATTATTAGTCGGGCGAACACACTGATAAATAGTACCGAGTTTCACTAGTGGAAACTTATCGATACCGAGTAAACTTTGACTGCTAGTATAAAGTAATCGCCAATCACCAGCGAGTAAATCGATCGCTGTTGTCAAAGGTCGGGGATGAGGATTGTGGAACTCTAATTCGGTAATTGCGGCCAGTATTGCCTGTCGATCGGTAGCAGTGGCTAGTATACCGCGATTTTTTCCAGCGATGGCTGCAAGTAATTTGGCTTTGGGCATAAAAATTTAGGCATTGCTGGATTGGAGCTGAAATCGATTGTTCCCACTCTTTAAAATGATAAACTATGAGAACTTAAAGCTCATCTACTCACCATGACCGATTCCCTCGACCTCGATCTCCTTGATACATTTGTCAATCCAGCTCTGAAGCAACAACCCCGCTACGAACCCGCACCCGTCATCGCCGTACAAAGAAATACTTCAATTTTAGAATGGCTCGAATCACAAGGGCGGCTGATCGATCGAGATGAACGCGATCCCGCAGTCTCAGCACTGGATCGATCCAATTTGGACGAAGAATTGTTTGAAGACGATCGTGCCTATCAAGAAGAAGAAGAGAGTGACGATGCTGATGATGTAGACGAAATCTAGACAGATTTTTGCTGACAATTGCCCTGATTAATCTGATAATGTTAGCGATCGATTAGTGACGAAATTACCTCGGAGGGAATAGATGGAGGGCAAATCAGCATCTGTACGGGGTTTGAATCCTACGGGAACTGGATTATTAATTTTACTAGGGACTGTACTGACTGGAGCGGTATTGTGGCTAGACTGGCAGCAGGGTAGGAGTCTGACGACATCATTACTATTGCCATTTTTAGTGTCTACAGCACTAGTCGCGGCGATCGGTTATCAAGCAATTCCGCTGCTCAAACAGTTGAAAATGGGTCAATTCATTCGTGAAGATGGCCCTCAAGCTCACCTAAAAAAAGCTGGAACTCCCACGATGGGGGGAGTATTTGTCGTACCTGTCGGGACACTCCTGGGCATAGTCTGGGCGCAATTTAATCCCGATGCGATCGCCGTAGCCATCACGAGTTTGGGCTATTTGGCGATCGGTGGTGTCGATGACTGGAAAAGTTTGAGCAACCGCAAAAATGAAGGTCTGACGCCCAAAGGTAAATTACTATTACAAGCAGCGATCGCGATCGCCTTTTGTGGATGGGCTTTCTATAGTCGGAGGGCGGCAATTACCAATGTTCATTTACCCTTGGGCATAGTTCTACCGCTAGGATTCCTATTTTGGGGACTAGCAGTATTCACCCTACTTGCTGAGAGCAATGCTACCAATCTTACCGATGGCGTAGACGGCTTGGCTGGTGGTACAGGTGCGATCGCGCTGGCAGGTTTAGCCACAATCATCCTCCCCAAAGAACCACAACTGGCAATCTTCTGTATTTGTTTGAGTGGCAGCTATCTCGGCTTTGTCGTCCACAACCGCAACAAAGCTAAAGTCTTCATGGGCGATACTGGCTCCCTCGCCCTGGGTGGTGCGCTCGGTGCTGTCGGAATTCTCACCGAAAACCTCTGGGTGTTATTTATTCTGAGTGGTATTTTTGCCGTAGAATCCTTATCAGTAATCCTCCAAGTAGGTTATTACAAAGCTACTAAAGATGCTGACGGCAAAGGTAAGCGGTTATTTAAAATGGCACCGATTCACCATCATCTAGAATTGAGTGGTTGGACAGAAACTCAGGTCGTGGGAGTGTTTTACGCGATCGAAGTATTCTTAGTACTCATTGCTTTTGCAAGTAAATAACCCAAGTGGATGGTGGATGGTGGATGGCTTGCACTGTTGGCGAAGCCTGCCGGAGGCAATGCGTAGCCGAAGTGTGAATCACAAATGTCTATTTCTTCAGTGGTACGGGAGTAAAATCTAAAATGGAGCGAATGCCGCTCCAAGCTGTCTTGACTCGCTAAACCGTCGGGTTCCCCGACGGTTTAGCGAGTCGCTAGCGCACCAGCCATTCATACGCAGGGGAGTTTGAGGGGCGGCGTTCCGCCTCTCAACGGGGGGTCTGGGGGTCGGAACCCCCAGATCCGGGTTCTGCCCACACTAAATAAACCCGCAACCCACAAATTCTCTTAGGCTACCGAATCACTAAGTACCAGCACTTAGCCAAGAGCCACCCCGAAATGACGTTAAATACACTACCCATCATGTCATCCCATGATTTCAACCAAGTGACGATCGACCGCGCCAGCACCGCAGCAAACAGCGGGAATTGGTCGATCGTCATTGACACCCTCCAAAACTTGTCCCTCGCACAGCTCGATCGCAACGATCGAGTCTTAGAATTAGCCTTACAAGTACTGATCGAAGGTGATTTTGAACAACAATGGGAGATTGCCAAAATTATCCCCAAACTGGGCGAAATCGCCATCCAACCGCTGTTAGATCTAGTTAATGATGACGATATCGATTTAGAAAATCGGTGGTTTGGAGCGCGAATTTTAGGGGGATTTGCGCGCCCCCAAGTAGTGACAGCACTAGTAGAACTCATCCACCAAGATGAAGATCCAGAATTAACCGCGATCGCGATCGGTGCATTGACTAAAATCGGTGTCCCCACGATCGCCGCTCTGACCGAAATCTTAACTACACCCATTGCCTCTTCCCCAGCGGATCGCCGGATCGCCGTCACTATTCTGGCTCAAATTCGTCACTCACAGACGATCGAACCATTAATCCAGGTCATTGACGACGCAGATCCACAGATTCGCGCCCTCGTCGTCGAAGCACTAGGCAGTTTTCACGATCCGCAGATCGTACCGCTACTACTGACAAGACTAACCGACGTGGCGGCTAGCGTCCGCACAGCAGCAGTAATCGCGCTCAGTCTCCGTGGCGATCTGGCGACTGAATTAGATCTACTCCGGCATCTCCGCCCTTTATTATTCGATCTCGATCTGGCTGTGTGCAAAGCCACAGCACTAGGTTTCGCAAGATTGGCAGATCCGAGAGTAGTAGTTGTACTGAACGAACTATTGACATCCCCACACACTACCAATGACTTGCGATCCTCAGTCATCCTCGCCTTGGGCTGGATTGGTTCTAGAGCCGCGATCGATAGCTCGATCGCCATAGCAGTTACAGAGCCAGATCTAGCTCCAGAAATTATCAGTAGTATCAGCAAGACAGAACGAGAGCGTACTTATGCCAGTCAACGGCTTGTTGCTTACTTACACTCCTGTGTTGCTGCCAATCTGGCTCCAGCGATCGTCAGACAAGAAATTGCCGCCGCACTGGGGAACTTGGGTAACATCGATACCGTCCCAGTTCTAGTAAAGCTGTGCGGCGATCCAGACGATCGAGTTAGGCTACATGCCATGACAGCTATAGCTAAATTATCCCCAACCCTACCACCAGAAATTTTGCACTCAGCCGAGCGGTGAAGTGATGCTCGATCGCTAACCAATTGTCTCAATACATCAAGACTAGTAAAAGCATAGATCTAAGGGCACTCCTACACCATTAACCTGTGGGGTGCCCTTGATGGGTACCCTGGATCTACGCTGACTAATAATGTTTTTATACTGGTGCGAGCTGTGAGTAAAATAACTTTAACAATTGCTGGATTACTAGAGTTTAATAATGTCTCGATTCTCAACTTCTTTAATACTCAGTACTGGATTATTGCTAACAACCTTGCTAGCATCAATTCCAACGAAACTTTGTGCAGCGACAGCTCCTGGGCACAGTGGCGATCGATCTCAGACATCGGTAGCATTGGAACCGCCAACTAAGTCAGAACCAGTCCAAAAAAGTAGCGATCCACAGTCACCAACACCGCCAAAACTAGACGCTCCAGCATCACCACCCAGCGGAACGAGTACCTCCATTCCCAGTAAATCGAGCGGGACGACTAGTCCAGTACCAGCAGCAGCCCCCGCCGCCAAACCTGCTGTAGCTGCAACCAGTCAACCGCCCGTAGAAAATATTGTCAACCTCGTACTCAAACTCAAAGAAAAGCGAGTGTATGTCTACAAGGGTGAGAAGCTACTCAAGCGTTACCCAGTCGCGATCGGTAAAAGAGGCTGGGAAACTCCAATAGGCGAATGGCAGGTAATGGAAAAAATCAGAAATCCAGCTTGGACGAGTTTTAAAACTGGAGAAGTTTTTCCCGCAGGTGTCAAAAATCCCCTCGGATCGCGCTGGATTGGCTTTTGGACTGATGGTCGAGATGTGATTGGTTTTCACGGTACACCTAATATTAAATCGATCGGTACAGCGGCATCACATGGCTGTGTACGGATGCTAAATAGAGATGTCAAAGCACTATTCCCGCTAGTCAAAGTCGGGACTACAGTTAAAGTAGTTAACGAATAGAATATCCAAAAAAAGGGGGCGGAATTTAAATTCCGTCCCTTGATTTTTATTCTACTTAAATGAAATCCAGATACTCAACTTATCTACTTAACTAGATATAATCTAGTCGCATATTGTTCCAGGGATTTTGACTAATTAACGATGTTAATTAATATTTGAGTCAGTAATATTTACTAGGGTCGATAACTCTTGCATTTGAAGATCGAGTAAATCCATAAAGATTTTCTTGCTACCACTCCAAAATAGCGGTTCCCCGATCGCCACATCACAAAAAAATGGCACTAAAATTGGATCGCCTTTTGGTAAAACCTTTCCTAGTCCATAGAGAAACACTGGATAAATTGGCACGTCTGGATGACGTTTTGCCAGATGTGCGATCCCACTCTGAAAACTCGCGATCGATTCTGGCTCACCTCTAGAACCTTCTGGATAAATAATCAAAATCTCTCCTCGCTCCAATGCTTCCGAGCATTTAGCGAGGGGATGTTCGGTACAGCTAGATTTGTGACGCTCAATGGCGATAATCCCGATAATCTGGAGTGCAAACCATTCGAGCATCGGATTTTTTAAAAAGTATTCGGCGGCTGCTACAGGGCGCAATCTAGCTAGCAATCGTAAGGGAAACATCGTCATTAGTACCATCGTATCGAGATGGCTATTGTGATTGGCACAGATAATTGCTGGGCCTACTCTTGGTAATCTCCCGACCTCGATAATTCGTAAGCCAATTACCAACAGCACTACCAGACGTACTATCGTTGCAAAAAATAGTAGTCGCAGTAGCTGATTCAAATCAGTATTCCTTGAAAATAGAAATAAACAGTGAAGTGAAAAAATATCGGTGCAGTATAAGTTAGACTATCTAGGCGATCGAGAATACCACCATGTCCAGGGATCGAACTCCCGCTATCTTTAACTCCCAAATCTCGCTTGAGCGCGGAAATAGTCACATCTCCAATAAAACCAGCACAGCTAATTATCACCCCAATTCCTAGAGCATGAATCCAGTCAAATGGAGTCAACCAAGGTGCGATCGCCACTGCTAAACTAGTAGTCGTCAATATCCCGCCCAATAGCCCTTCCCAGGTTTTATTCGGACTGACTGTCGGTGTTACTGGATGACGACCGAAAGATTTACCCCAAATATATTGCCCGATATCATTTATTTCAGTAATAAATACCAAGTATAAAATCAATCCTGCACTACCCGCGATCGGATTACCGCGATTGGGTAACATCAACAAATAAGCTAAATGTCCCAAGCTAAAAACTGTTAACATTAGCCCCCAGTGGATGGTACCGATCGCCTTGAGAAAACCCTGAGTTTCACCCGCAATTACCATCCGCATCGGTAAGAATAGGAACGCATAAATAGGTATAAAAATCAGAAACATTACATACCAGTGAATGGAGATCCAATAGTATTGAATAGCAATCGCTAAATACGCCCAAAATAATACGCGACGATCGGATAAGCGGGTAGGAATTAAAGAGATATACTCTTTGAATGCCAAAAAGCTCAAGCAGCCGAGTAAAAATATCGCGATCGAGCGATTTACAATCAAAACTGTAGCAAATAAAGCAACAATCCAACACCAAGAAATCATCCGTTGCTGAAGCTCGATCTGCCGATAGGCTGGGACGAGATAAACAGCTAAAGTAGCCAGTAATAGAGCGATAGCGATCGCCCCCAGCGACCACAGAACATAATTAGATGGAATCGATAATATCATCTTTTTTAGTTCCTACCAAAATACTATTAATCCGGTTAACTATCGTCAAAACTGATAAGCCAATTAAGCCGATCCACACAAAGTCTAGCCAAGGATTAGGGAAAACTTCCAACACAAAAAGTACGGCAATTATGCTAAACATCACCCCGCGATCGGTCTTATACATCGGGCCATCATACTGTCGCTCGCTACCAACTGTCAGCCCCAAAACTCCAGTCATCTCACTAATTATCGACAACACAACTAGAATTGCGACCAAGTAACCAGAGACACCAGGTAACAATCCGAATGGGAGATAAATCGCCGCATCAAAAACTACGTCGGCTAATTCATTTAGAACCGCCCCTAATGTTGATTTCATCTGATGTTCGCGCGCTAGCATTCCATCAATGACATTTAGCGTCACCCGCACCAGCATCAGCGGCGGTACTAGTATCAACAACGAGTTGTCCCAAAGCACCAAGCTACCGGATCCAATCCCCAGACAAGTGGTGAAGATCGTCACTTGGTTTGGTGTTATGCCAATTTTTGCCAGCCACGGCACGATCGGTCTGAGTAAGTTTTGAGATGCTGGTTTAAGCTGATAGATAGTCGGCATAAAATTTACTTGTATTTACAAAATAACGCTCGCTCCAAATAGCCTCTGGTGGGAGACAGACATCCCAGTCGGAGCTTTTGGAGAGAGTATCCCGATCTCTCAGCGGCTGTTGGGAGCGATATGCAAATATTAAGCTGGATAAATATCGATCGAGAGTGAAAATAGACAGTTTCTCAACTGGCTCGATGGGAGATTGAGTATTCCACTTGACAGCAATATTTGGGTAGCTGCTGGAGAATGGGAAGCCAGATAAGCATTCACCCACAAACTACCAAAAATGAATTCAATTCGGGTATTTAATAGTTCTCAATTTGTTCGATCGAGTGATGGCGAACCAATCCGTTCGGTGATTACAGAATCCCCTGATGCCGTTGTTGTCGTTTGGTACATCCAGCCCCAGCAGGAAATTGCCGCACATCAACATCCACAGGGTCAAGACACTTGGACGATCCTAGCTGGGCAAGGAAAATATTATCTCGATCGACTGGGTACTACAACATCGATCGTGATGGGGGATGTAGTTGTCGCACCGATTGGCTCTGTACATGGAGTATTCAACGACGGTGATGAGCCATTGATTTTTATCTCAGTCGTATCACCAGCTACTGCTGGGTATGAACTCATCACTGACTTTCAACGAATCAATCTCTCATCCTTAACCCCTGCGCCCTTGTAACAAAACTTATCTTTTTTTTAATATTTGGCTCCCAATCCCCTACGATCTTTGACATACCAAATTTATAGTTTGATTGCTACATACTTCTTCATAAACAGGCTACAGACGAGCGAAACGTTCTAATCTGAAAGCTGTCCTAGTTTTGCTAGTGACAATTTTCAGCTCCAGGGAAAATGAGACTAGATATCTCAACAGCCCTGATTATTCAAACTTCGATCGAGTTAAGTGAGTGGTCTTGCCATAGAGGTAGACGATGCGTTTGGGAATCGCCCGAAAACATCCTCACGCGAGCAGGCGCAAAGCCTTGGCTTCAACTCGACTAGGCTTAACACAGTAAAAAAAATATTCGGTTGGGAGATTTAGGATCTAATGAGTGTTAAGGCAAGTGGTGGCGGCTCTTTATCCCGCCCAAATTTATATCAAACACTACCAGTTGCGACCATTTCGCAAGCTGAACAGCAGGATCGGTTCCCCGCGATGGGCGAACTGAGCGAACTCAATAGCTACTTTCAATCTGGAGCTAAACGGATTCAAATCGCGAAGATTATCAGCGATAATTCTGAATTGATCGTCTCTCGTGCGGCTAACCGGATTTTTACTGGTGGTTCGCCGATGTCATTTTTGGAAAAGCAAGTAGTCATAGCGGAACCTAAAGTAGCCAGAACCTTTGCCAGTGGCACGAAACAAACTGAATCTACACTAGGGACTGTTACCTTTGTCGAGCCGAAAAGTAGCTTTTTTGCCAATGTAGCTTCCCTATTTACAACCAGTGGTTCTGGTGAGATTCCCCCAGGTTTCCAACCGATTAATATCTCCCAGTACGGTCCTGCAAATATGCAGAAATCTCTGAGGGACATGAGTTGGTTCCTGCGTTATGTGACTTATGCGATCGTCGCTGGAGATCCCAACATTATCACGGTGAACGTGCGGGGATTGAGAGAAATCATCCAGAAGGCTTGCTCGGTACCAGCAACCATCGTCGCACTGCAAGAAATGCGGGCTGGCTCGATTGGTTATTTTACCAATGATAAAGAAGCTCTAGAGATCGTTACTCAGTACTTTGAAGTAATGATTGGTGAGTTCAAAGCATCTGCACCAGCCAATAAATTGCGCCAGCGGAACTCCGACGACCAACAGGGACTAGAACTACCACAGATTTACAACGCCGCCGCCGAACGTCGTGTCAAGTACGCGATGAAACCAGGCTTGTCGGGAGTTGAAAAAATTGATGTCATCAAAGCGGCTTATCGCCAAATCTTTGAACGCGACATCACTCGCGCCTACAGCCTATCAGTTTCCGATTTGGAATCGAAAGTCAAAAACGGCGAAATCTCGATGAAGGAATTCGTCCGCCGCTTGGCAAAGTCGCCCCTGTATCAGAAAAACTTCTTCCAACCATACATTAATAGTCGGGCACTAGAACTCGCGTTCAAGCACATTCTCGGTCGGGGGCCTTCCTCGCGTGAAGAAGTGCAGAAGTACTTCAGTATCGTCTCTGCTAAGGGGTTGAGTGGGCTGGTAGATGCCCTAGTAGACTCCAACGAGTACTCTGACTACTTCGGTGAAGAAACCGTGCCTTACATCCGAGGTTTGGGTCAAGAAGCGCAAGAGTGTCGTAATTGGGGGCCGCAACAGGACTTATTCAACTACAGCGCACCATTCCGCAAGATTCCGCAATTCATCACCACCTTTGCGGCATACGAGCAGCCATTACCAGACCAACACGTCTACGGTTCGGGCAACGATCCGCTCGAAATTCAGTTCGGGGCGATCTTCCCGAAAGAAACTCGCAATCCTAGCAGTTCACCAGCACCATTTAGCAAGAATACCCGTCGAATTCTGATCGCCCAGGGGCCAGGAATCAATAACCAAAACAGTAATCCTGGGGCGCGGGGAATTACACCTGGGACGTTGGGAGCTAAAACCTTCAAGCTGGATCAATTACCTGGATTTACAGGGATTGGCAAGAAATCCAAATCCAGTCAAGGTCGCAGTACTTCATTCACCGAAGGTTCTACCCAGGCAGTAATCAAAGCAATTTACCTGCAAGTGATGGGACGAGAGGTATTTGAGGGTCAACGGCTCAAAGTCCAGGAAATCAAACTCGAAAACGGTGACATTTCCGTCCGTGAATTCGTTCGCAACTTAGCCAAATCCGACCTATTCCGCAATACCTACTGGACGAAACTCTATGTAACCAAAGCGATCGAATTCATGCACCGTCGCCTACTCGGTCGTCCGACTTACGGTCGTCAGGAGATGAATAAATACTTCGATCTCGCGGCGAAAAAAGGTTTCTATGCGATCGTCGATGCGATGATTGATTCGACTGAATACAGTGAGAGCTTCAACGAGGACATGGTGCCCTACACTCGCTACCTCACCCCCGCAGGTGTCAGCGGTCAGAATCTCCGCGTCGGTAGTATCGGCGATACTGGAGTTGGTATCCTCACTCAAGCTCAATCGGAAGCTACACCTCGCTTCGTCGAACTCGGTGCGGTCGTAAACAACCGTTCGCAACCCGACATCGAATTCCGCGTCAATCAAGGTGTCACCAAGAAACGCGAACAAACCAAAACTTTCAAGCTTACCCTAGCTAGCGATAAAACCCAGCTCAAAACCGTCATTCGGGCGGCTTATCGTCAAGTCTTCGAGCGGGACATGGAACCCTATATCGTGGCAAACGAATTCCGCGCCCTCGAAAGTAAACTCGGTAACTCCGAAATCAACCTCAAAGAGTTCATCGAAGGACTCGGCTGCTCTAGCTTGTACCTCAAAGAGTTCTACACTCCATATCCCAACACCAAAGTAATCGAACTAGGTACCAAACACTTCCTCGGACGTGCGCCCCTAGATCAAGCCGAAATCCGTAAATATAACCAAATCCTCGCGACAGCGGGGATTAAAGCCTTCATCGGCGCAATGGTTAACGGTGCCGAGTATTCCCAGGTGTTTGGCGAAGATGTAGTCCCCTACAACCGTTTCCTGACGCTTCCAGCCGCCAACTATCCCAATACTCAAACCCTGTACAACAAGCTCACCAAACAGGATAAGCAAGTTGTCGTACCGAGCTTTGATACCATCAAACCACGGATGGATATGGCAAAACTCCCGATGACTGGTAAAGCGATCGCCGATAATGCTGCGGCTGCTGCCCGTCAGAAGGAGCCTGAGCTGGTGTCATTGGGTCGTTCCTCTAGTGGGAATATGGGTGAGGCTACCGTGGCTACAGCCGCCAATATCGCCCGCGATTCAGCCCGAATTTTTCGGATCGATGCGAGTACGAGCCAAGCAGAAGCTACACTAGCGATCGCAGCTCTGTACATCCAAGTGATGGATATCAGTAACGGTCAAATTCCCGCACAGTTCCGCCGTCTGGACTTAGAGCACAAACTTTGCACTGGTGAAATCTCCACGCGGAAGTTTGTTGCTACTGTAGCTAGCTCGGAAGCTTATATCGATCGGTTCTACACCCCGTATCCAAATAATAAAGCGATCGAATTTTTATGTCGTCACCTGTTAGGTCGCGCACCATTAAACCAAGCTGAGATCGCCGATTATCATCGGGTTATCGCCGAGCAAGGCTTTGTTGCAGTAGTCAATGCGATCGTCAATAGTGTGGAATATGCCAGCTATTTTGGTGAAAATGTAGTTCCTTACCATCGTTTTCCTTCTCTGTCCGCAGCTAACTAAATCTCTAGTTTTTAGTCTGAGGACTGGGTGAAATCATCCTCAGCGATTCGGCAATCCGACGCTCCGCGAACGATAAATTGGATTCAGGATAGGTGAGATTAATTTCTTACTTATCCTTTTTTAATGCGTAAATTGCTCCTATTCACATCCTCGAGCGAAAACAAAATCTTATAAATCATTTAGGAGTGCTATAGTTCAACCCAAATTAACGTTATCTACAGACTATGATGTCAACATACGCTCTCAATCACTCTCAAACCCCAATTATAGATGCACTTCAGGAGTGGGTATCAAAGACTCATGCACCTTTCTACACCCCAGGACACAAGCGTGGTATTGGCATGAACCCACTACTAACAAATCATTGGGGTGCCGATGTTTTTGGTTGGGATTTGCCAGAGTTGCCAGGATTGGACAATCTCCACGCCCCATCCGGCATCATTGAATCAGCCCAAGCACTAGCCGCAGAAGTATTTGGCGCACAGCAGACATGGTTTCTAGTCAATGGTTCCACAGCAGGAGTAATTGCCGCGATTCTGGCTACTTGTGGCGAAGGTGACAAGATTATTTTGCCCCGCAATATGCACTCCTCAGCTATTGCTGGACTGATCCATGCTGGTGCTGTGCCGATTTTTATCGCTCCAGAATACGATCGAGAGTTGGATATCGCTCACAGCATCACTCCAGAGTCAGTTAAATTCGCTCTAGAGCAGCATCCCGATGCCAAGGCTGTGATGGTCGTCTATCCCACTTATTACGGCGCATGTGGCGACCTTGCTGCCATTGCCGAGATCGTCCACAGTTACGATCTGCCACTCTTGGTGGATGAGGCTCATGGAGCGCATTTTGGGTTTCATGCCGATTTACCTCCCGCCGCATTGAGTCTGGGCGCAGATTTAACAGTCCAATCGACGCACAAATTATTGGGTGCGTTGACCCAATCATCGATGCTCCATGTCCATAGTAGCCGGATCGATCGCGATCGCATCAGTCGAGCTTTGAGATTACTTCAATCAACTAGCCCTAGTTATTTGCTACTCGCCTCTCTCGATGCTGCTCGGCAACAAATGGCATTATCTGGTGAAGAGTTGATGTCTCGAACGATCGAATTAGCTAGCACAGCTAGGGCAAAGATCGCACAGATCGATCGACTTTCAGTAGTTGAATTAGCTCCGACTCCTGGTTGTAAATATGTCGATCCAACTCGCTTGACAGTGACAGTGACAGGTTTAAACCTCACCGGATTTGCCGCCGATGAAATTTTGACTTACCAATTGGGTATTGTTGCCGAATTACCATCAATGCGACATTTGACATTTATTATTAGCCTGGGAAATACATCCGCAGATATCGATCGACTAGTTGCAGCCTTTGAGAAATTATCTACAAATCATGTTCGGGATAAATGTTTGGAATTACGATCGATCGAGCTACCACAAATCTTAACTGAGTTGACAATTACGCCTCGTCAAGCAGATCGATTGTGTCATCTGAGCGTATCGATCGATGACGCAGTTGGTAAAATTAGTGCTGAATCAATCTGTCCCTACCCACCTGGAATTCCAGTCTTAATACCTGGTGAAATCATTACTAGTGATGCTCTAGATTACTTGCGACAGGTGCTCAATTTTGGTGGCGATCTCATTGGCTGTAGCGATCCAGATTTAAAGATGATTAAAATCGTGGATTATTAGCTACTTGCTGCTCCATGACAAATTTAGATCGTGAATGCCTCGCACTGTTGGCGTTAGCCTGTCGTAGATACAGTGTAGCTGGTGGATGTCGATTTTTAGGTGAGAAGGAAGTATTTGAACGAAAAAGCGATCGCACATCGCTCGATCGAGACTCGTCAAAAATCTGTCGATCTGTGGACTGGTGTAAGATGTGAGTAAATAGACTGCAATCTTTGTAGATATCTTTAGGTAGCAGCACTCCCCAAACATCCCAAGAATTATGTCCAAACTGTGGAAATACGTCTCCCCAGGCATTCCCGATGAATTATTTGAGCGATTGCCAGGGATTCCGATGAGTCAGCGCGAGATTAGGTTACTGCTGATTTCGGCATTGAGATTGGAGGCAAATTCCGTCGTGTGGGATATTGGTGCAGGAACTGGGACAATTCCGGTAGAAATTGGGTTACTATGCCCTCAAGGACAAATTGTCGCGATCGAGCGCGATGAAGAAGTAGCAAATCTAATTCGACTCAATTGCGATCGATTTGAAGTCAAGAATGTCCAAATCGCGATCGGCACTGCGCCAGAATGTCTCAAGCAAATTTCGACAGTACCGCAGCGAGTATGTATTGAAGGTGGCAGATCGATTAAACCTATTTTGCAACAAGCTTGGGAATATCTACCATCAACAGGGCGAATCGTCGTGACAGCAGCTAGTCTAGAAGCTCTCTATGAAGTGTCCGAAAGTTTTACTCACTTGCAAGCACGCAATGTGGAAGTCGTTCAAGCCGCTGTCAATCGATTAGAAACTAGAGGTAATAGTCGTCGTCTCGCTGCTGTCGATCCTCTGTTTATTCTCAGCGCAGAAAAGTTAGCTTAGATATTGACTAGTGATTAGATTAGTCATCGAGTTATTAGGGCATAGTGAATGGAGTCAGACAAGTCAGCATATTCAACAACCATCCCAATCGATCTATCAGCTCCTAAAACTACCCTCTACCCTCTACCCTCTACCCTCAAGCCTCAAGCCTCAAGCCTAAGAGATCCTTACACTCTATTTACCCATTTATCTACCTAGAAATGTCATTACCCCGCGTCATTAGTACCATCGTAGCGATCGCTGTAGCTTTGTGTATGTTATTGCTAGGTGGCTGGTACTTTACGATCGGGATGTGTATTATCGTCTATCTAGGTCAGAGTGAGTATTTCAAGCTAGTCAGAGCCAAAGGCATCGAACCAGCCAGCAAGATTACATTAGTTGTCAGTCAGGTATTGCTGCTGGTGGGGGCAATTGGCTCGGGCATCGACGATGCTCTATTTCCCGTCGCAGGTACCCTAATTTGCTTTTACCTACTGTTCTTGCCCAAGATAGCCTCGATCGCGGACATTTCTACTTCTCTGTTTGGGCTATTTTATGGCGGTTATTTACCTAGCTACTGGATTCGGTTGCGAGTAGGATTCGATCCGGTGACAGCAAGTTCGTTTCCGTTTGATACTAATTGGTCTAGATTACTGGACTTCGATCTGAGTATACTACCTCGTGCATTCGCGATCACCCTGCTCTCATTTATGTGCATCATGGTGACGGATATTGGAGCCTACTTATTTGGAAAATGGCTCGGACGCACGCGGTTGTCAGAAATCAGCCCCAAAAAGACGGTAGAAGGAGCCATCTTTGGGATTATGAGTAGTGTGGGAATGGGGCTGAGTGGTGCGTGGGTATTGCACTGGCATCACTGGTATATCGGCGGTGTCGCCTTGGGGATTTTGATTGGGATGACGAGTATGTTGGGCGATTTGACAGAATCAGTGATGAAACGAGATGCTGGGGTAAAAGATTCGGGCGATTTAATTCCTGGACATGGTGGTATGCTCGATCGAACTGATAGTTATATCTTCACTGCACCACTGGTTTACTATTTTTTCAAGTTAGTCTTACCTTTGATTTAGGCTTTAGGCTTTAGGTAACAAAGTACAGGAGTTTCAATTCCTACCGAAACAACCCAATTACTTGTACTGAGCGTAGCCGTTGGCGTCAGCCTGCCGTAGGCATAGCACCAATTATCAATTATCAATTATCAATTAATTATTCTTGATTCCACAATCGCTCTAATTGCTGTTGCCAAGCTGTCATCATTTCCTTGCGGATATCTTCGGTAGCTCCCAAATCTCCCATCACTCCTTCAGCATAAAACCTGTCGAGAGTTTGCATCGTTTGTTCGAGCGTATCCCCACGCTGTTTGGCAATACTGACGATCGCTTTGACCTGTTTAGTAGCAAAATCTTGAAAGGCTCGATCGATACCTACCCGTTTTAGTTCGATCGATCTGTCGATCGCCGTACTAAAATCTTCACTAGTTAATCCAGCAACACTATGTTGCCAGACAGCCCATAAAGCACCCTGTTGCAACGCATAGCGAGTCTCTAAGGTGTCATCAAAGTTAGCAGCTAGGAATTCCTCGATAAAGGTGATGGCGTCTGCTGCTGGAGCGATTGGAATCAATGTGCGTACCCAGGATTGTTGAGCCGATAGGATAATCAACAGGCGATACTCTGGTGTCTCTACCTGATAGGAATCTCCATCGACAATTTTGAGGTTCGTACCAAAGCGATTAGTCAAAAATGCTTGAATATCTTCAGGAGTCACAGGCTAATTAGGTAAACAGTTGATAGTTGATAGTTGATAGTTGATAGTTGACAGTTGCAAGCAAAGTTGTTGAGTAGATTTAAAACGGACTAACAACAACTACCGCATTAAACAGCAGGTAGCTATAAACCCCGAAGCCATAGCTTCTGCTGTTTGGTAAAGGATAACCTTAAAAAGTCCGCATGATGGACTGAACTTAGTTTAATCTGCGAAATTATAGGTTGATAAAACCGTAAAATTTTAACTGTCAACTGTCAACTAATTTACTGTTCTTCTTCCTGATACTCAACTTGCTTGACTTTTTGGGGAAGATCGACTTTTTGAGGAGTTTCAGGGATGTTGAGCTTTTGAGGTTGATAGGCGGGTGATTGCGTATCGTCGCCCCAGATGTCATCATCCAGGGTGAGAATTTCCTCTACAGGTGGCTCGGGTGATGCGAGCGTGTAAGGAACATCTTGATACACTTTGGCTGCACGGGGCGGTTGTTCGCTGCTGGTATCGTTCCAGTTTTCGCCCTCATCATCGTAATATCGGGGTTCGGCTCTAAGTCTTTGGGGCACTGGAGCAGCTTGAATTTCTTCTTCCTGCCAGTTGTCATCTTCCCAGGCAGTTTGAGCAACTGGAGGAGCGGCGCGAATTACTGGGGCGGGGGGAGCGATGGGAGTGCCAGCAGCTAGTTGATTTTCAGGACGGATGACGGCGGGACGATAGCTGTATTCGTCTTCCCAGGGTGCTTTCCCTAGTCCGATCCGTTCGAGGAAGCCTACGGATAGTTGTTCGAGGCGTTCTTCACAACCTTCAAATACCATCAAGCGATTGGGACCACTACTGACTACTTCATCGATCGAGAATTCGTAGGTGCTGATGACATTATCAGGAATCAGTGGTAAGCCGATCGCGGCGATAATAATTGCAGCTAGTTGACCATCATCGCAGTTAAATTTGAAGCCCCGCACTTTCCCCAGCATGTCACCAGTTTCGGTGATTACTTCACAGCCGATTAGATTGGTATAATTTTCGGGATCGAGATCTGCGATCGCATCGTCATTGGGTACGAGAATCACATCGCCCATTTTTTCGACTGTGGCGAGGAACATATATTTTACCAGTCCTCCTGGTGCCGCCAGCCAACCGTCGCGTAAACCCAGTGCGACTACTTCACGACTGTCGATGTCTACGAGTAGCTCTTTGACAATCCCTAGCCGTTTGCCAGTGTCTTTGGCAATTACTTGAGTATCGATCAGATCGGAGCGTTGACGAATCAGTTCGGATGTCATATTGGCAGGTTGGGATGATGCGGAGTAGGGGGTGTAGGCAGATAGCGGTGGCGCAGACTGTTTCTTAAATGAGATGTTCTTACCATTTTATCTTGACCGCTGCTCCCATCCATTGTACGGTTTTCTCTACCACAAGTTATCAAGCTTGATTAACTATTCTGTTTCAACGGTATCTGTTATGTCCAAGCTGACATCGATCGAATCCTCTCCATAGCATCAGCACGTCATCACCATAGCCGATCGGTTATCTTGAAGAGTATTACATGCTCAGATGTGCTCGGGAGAATAACGAATGGAACTAGATCGAGCTGAGGCGATCGTTACAGAACTGCTCGCGCCTAAATACCTTAGCCCACCTCAGAAAATGGTATTTAGGGCAGCTTGGAAAGGTCAGTCATATCGCGATCTTGCAGTAGCCGCTGGATATGAGTTTAACTACATCAAAGGAGTTGGTGCTCAAGTTTGGAAAATATTGGCAACAGCCACTAATACCAAGGTCTCTAAACTTAATTTTCGGCAGGTACTGGAATCCTTGACGCCCAGCATCAAGCCGCCAGCAATCAGCGAAGTAGAGCCAACCCAGTCTCAGATTGATTGGATTGAAGATTTAGACATTTCAGCATTTTATGGCCGCGAGCTAGAACGCAACCAGCTACATCGCTGGATCGTGACAGATCGTTGTCGGTTGGTGGCGATTTTGGGGATGGGCGGGATGGGTAAAACGACGATTGCGATCGAATTATTGCGCGAGTTACGATCTGTAGACCAGACCACTATTACTGAAGAGCGCGATCGATTTAGCTGTATTTTGTGGCGGAGTTTACTCAATGCTCCACCCCTAAAAGAATTACTCCCAGAATTAATCCGCACTCTAGTTACATCCCTAGGGCAGGTCGATCGAAATCTGGCAGAAAGTCAAATTGTCGCGGTTAATTTTCACCTAAAACTCATGCCAAAAACGGTAACAGGTCAGCTCGACTTATTACTCGAAATTTGTCAGCAATACCGCTGTCTGATCGTCTTGGACAATGGGGAATCGATTTTTCAAGCGGGAGCACAGGCAGGTCAGTATCGATCTGGCTACGCTGACTACGGCGATCTATTTAGTACATTGGGTCGGATGAATCATCAGAGTTGTCTAGTACTCACCAGTCGGGAAAAACCTACCCAAATCAGTCAGTTAGAAGGGGTAAATGCTAAAGTTAGAACCTTAACGCTCCCAGGGTTAGATGATACCTCAGGACAACAGATTTTTGCCGATCGAGGGTGTAAACCTGTCGTCCCGATCGAATGGGCGGAGGTCAATCGCTATTGTGGGGGCAATCCGCTGGCTTTACAACTGATCGCGGCGGCGGTGCAGGAAGTCGCCGACGGGGATGTGAGTGAAATTTTTCCGTACTTGCGATCGAGCAAGTTAGGCTTTGCGGATATCCACGTCCTACTAGAGCAGCAGTGGGAACGGCTGACGATCGAGGAACACCAGGTGATGTACTGGTTGGCGATTGGGAGAGAACCCTTGGCTAGTGTCGATTTGGAAGCGGGACTACACAAAGCAGGCAATCGCCGTCAGGATGACTCCCCACACTACACTCCAGTCGATCGACTGGCTGCGGGTCACTCATTCTTGCTGAGTATTTTGCAATCACTCCGCCGTCGGAGTATCATCTCGATCTCAGGAAGCGATCGGCACAAGCAGCATTGGTCGTTACAACCGATGGTGATGGAATATGTCACGGGGGTATTTGTCGCGCGGATTTGCGCGGAAATCGAGCAGCAGCAACCTTTTTTGCTCAATACCCATCCGATCGCCCAAGCAAATGCCAAAGAGTACATTCGTCAAGCTCAATTGCGTCTGATCGTCCAACCAGCGATCGACAGGCTGCGTCATAGTATCGGTAATCCCGCCCAAATTGGCAAGCATCTGCGACAGATGCTGACCGACTGGCAAGTTACCAATGCCCTCCAGCTCGGCTACGTCACTGGTAATTTACTCAACTTGCTGACTTATCTCAAGCTAGATTTGACCGATCTCGACTGCTCCGAGTTGGTAATTCAACAGGCATGTTTGGTCGGAATCGATCTGGTGGGAGTCAATTTTACCAATGCTCAGATGGTGGATTGTGCTTTTACCCAAACCTTTAGTAGTATTCTGGCGATCGCCTACAGTCCAGATGGTCAGACTCTCGCCGCCAGCGATAGTAATGGAGAAATTCGGCTGTGGAGTGTCAGTGATGGACAATGTTTACTCACCTGTTCGGGACATACTAATTGGGTGCGGGCGATTAAATTTAGCCCCGACGGTAAGTATCTAGCGAGTTCTAGCGACGATCGCACGATCGCACTCTGGGATTTACAAGATGGTGGCATCTGTCACAAGACGATCGGCGAAGGAATCCATAGTTTAGGATTTAGTTTTAGTCCCGATGGTCGATATATTGCCAGTGGTAGTGTCAACAATACGATCTACTATTGGGATATCCAGACTGGAACCTGTGTGCGGCAGTTTGAAGGACATCAAAACTGGTCGATGGATGTCCAAGTGCATCCCCAAGGGCATCAATTAGTCAGCGGCGGTGCGGATGGTACCGTGCGGCTCTGGGATGTGGCGAGTGGTAAATGCGATCGGATCTGGAGCGGTCATCAAAACTGGGTCACAACGATCGATTATAGTCCTGATGGTAAAACTATCCTCAGCGGCAGTCTCGATGGTACGCTGCGCCTCTGGGATGCCACTGACACAACGCCAGCAGCTAGCGAGAGTCAGCTCATCTTGACCGAATATGGGAATGAGATCTGGTCGGCGGTATTTAGTCCTGATGGGGCGTCTTTTGCCAGTGCGGGGGTGGGCGGATTATTACGGATTTGGCGGACGGCTGATGGCTATTGTCTTCATCGACTAGAGGGACATAGCGAACGCTTGTGGTCGGTAGCATTTCATCCAGATGGACATCGCCTCGCTAGTGGTGGGGAAGATCGGGCGATTCGGTTGTGGCAAGTTAGCGACGGAAAATGTCTCCAAGCACTCAATGGCTATACTAATTGCTTTCGCTCCACCGCCTGGAGTCCCGATGGGCAGAGGTTGATTACGGCTAGTCGCGATGCCCTGATTCGGGTGTGGTCGCTAGAACCGGAATGTTGTCTCCACCAATTATCAGGACATACTAAATCTACGCTCACTGTTGCCTACGACCCTCAAGGAGTGACTTTTGCTAGCGGTAGTGACGATCGCACGATTAGAATTTGGGACGCTCAAACTCTAACCTGTCAGCAAATTTTGCGGGGACATATCGATGCTATCCTCACGCTCGTATATAGTCCCGATGGTAAATATCTAGTCAGCAGTGGGAGCGACTTTAGTATTAGAATCTGGGATACTCATCGTTGGCGATGCTTGTACGTTCGGTCTGGACATACCGATCGGATTGGCGGTCTAGCCTATCATCCCACTCGCGATCTGATTGCTACTGCCAGTGAAGATCGGACTATCAGAATCTGGCATCTCCACGATGATACTCCAGTCCACATCCTCTCAGGGCATACCAATCGCGCGATCGCGGTAGCATTTGACCCGCGCGATACTACTCTGGCTAGTGGTGGGATGGATAGCCAAATTCTCATCTGGAATATCGATACTGGTGCACTCTGTCATACCCTAACCGGACATGATGGCTGGATTTTATCCCTCGCATATAGCCCCGATGGTCAATGGCTATTTAGTGGTGCTTCTGACCATACAATTAAGGTCTGGTCGATGGAAAGTGGACTCTGTACCGATACGTCGATCGGACATCAGAGTTGGGTCTGGTCGGTAGCTGTGAGTAGTTGTGGTCGATTTTTGGCTAGTGCTAGTGAGGATGAAACCCTGCGAGTCTGGGATTTGGCTAATAATCATCTGCTCTCTACCCGTCGCGCTCGTCGTCCCTATGAAGGCATGAATATTACTGGAGTCGAAGGCTTGACAAAAGCACAGATTGATGAGCTAAAAACACTAGGAGCAAAAGAGTAGTTCCACATCGAGTCGATCTATTCGGAAACATTAGACTTCTTGCGAAAGTCAGGTGTTAGGCTTTAGGCTTTAGGCTTTAGGGAAAGATCTCGACGAAAACAATGCTAGAAAAGATTTTGTTTTTACTTTCGCAGGAGGTCTAGTGATGTTAATTTAGATAACTACTTAGGGCTTGCTGAATTAGTCCCTGATGCTGTTCTAAAGCCTGAACTCCTTGCTAAAGAATGGTTTTGTTGCAAATATTCTCACTCGATCGCCAGATTCAAGCGATCGAGTGCAAGGGTTTTAAGCCTTTCAACGTCAAAACCTTGCACTTAATTTCTGAAAAAAGGCTCAAAACCCTTGCAGTGATTGGCTTGCTGAGATCTTCAGCAAGCCTTACTTAGAACCCATTTAAGATCCTTTCAGGAGAAATCGAACGACGAAAGTCGTCGCGCAAGCTTCGACAGATATTGATGAGATTTATGCCTGGACTAAATTCTAGTCAAGCAACCCCCAACTACAATCTAGAGTAAAGTGAATGCCGCTCCAAGCTTCACACATGCCATCCATACGCAGGGGAGTTTGAGGGGCGGCGTTCCGCCTCTCAAAGGGGGGTCTGGGGGTCGGAACCCCCAGATCCGGTTTTTGCCCACACAAATAAAACCCGAATCCCACAAATTCTCATCGCCTACCGATTAGCGTCTCACAAGAAAATCTCAAATGGCTTCTATAAGTTCCCATCGCTTGCCGATCTGCGACGACTAATATTTATCGACCAACACAACCTCTGAGACGATCGAATAGCTACGCCCCCATCAAACCATACGCGGACATCCGCATGATTTCGCCAGTACTGAAACCAATATTATTTAAAGCCTCACCATAGGCAATCATAAAATCTTCAATCAGTGCATCCTTCTCCATCCCCAACACCTTGGCATCTTTGGCGACATTGTTCAACATCTTCCAAACCAAGGGCAGATTTTGACGATTGGCAGTTTGGAGTTCAGTTTTGGATGCTTCAAAATTATCGTGCAGCCAGACTTCGCCAAAATTGAGGTGTAGATATTCCTCTTTGACTACGCCTTCAGTAATCTTGCGGGCGAAACTATCGGCAACAGGAATGTAGATATTGTAAGCAGCGATCGCAAAACACTCGATAATCAAGGATTGAATCAACAGACAGGTAACAGTATTTCCCGCAGCAGCAGCAATCTGGAAATTTTCGTGCAACTGAGCAAAAAATTCTTTAGCAAACCCCAGATCGGGAGTTACTGATAGATTCCGCGCACAGGCTTCAAAGCCCTTCTTGTGCCGCAGCTCCATTTTGGACAACTTAACTAGATCGTCCTGGGAGTCTGGTAACATTCCGCCCAGAGTAACATAGTTTTCATGCGCTTCCTGCTCGCCTTCGATCACGATCGCATTGATGCGACTGTAGGCATCTTTGTAGGTTTCGCTTGCAAAGTTAAGTTCCAAACTGGCTGCAATCTGCACCATAAGTTCGATTTCTCCTAATATGTCCGAATAATATTTAATTTTACGTTGAGCCGATTGGTGGCAAAACCTGTCATGGGAACACGTACAATCATTGTAACGTTTTGCCAGCTTATCTAAAGATTTATTGCTACTTCCAAACCTCACTATCTTAACCGATCGGAGACGAAACCGTGCACAAGTTATCCAATCCCAGCTATTTTCGATGGTGGCAAATTTTTAACTGGCTACTCCTACTCGGTGGTGCTGGCATCATGATGGCTCCATTAGCAGTCGTTTTCATCACCTCAATTACCCCTGTAGGCGAACTAGCGACTGGCTTTAAGCTGCCCACCCAGATTACTTTTGCCAACTATCAAGCCGCTTGGAGTCAAGGTAATTTCCTCCTCGCCTTTGCCAATTCAACTTTTGTCGCCCTAGCTGTGACGGCAGCACAGATTTTTACATCTGCGCTAGCAGGTTACGCCCTAGCGCGGCTAAAATTTCGAGGTCGTCAAGCATTACTATTGCTGGTACTAGCTACCCTAGTGATTCCCTTTCAACTTTTGGTTATTCCGATCTTCCTGATTCTCAAGTGGGGGCATCTTCTCAATACCTATAGCAGCCTGATTCTCCCCACCGCCGCCAGTGGCTTCGGTATTTTCCTCCTGCGTCAATTTTTCCTTACCATCCCCGTGGAACTCGAACAAGCGGCTAGTCTAGATGGTGCCAATCGGTTACAAATTCTCTGGCGGATTATCCTCCCCCTATCCCGCCCCGCGCTGGTAACACTATTTCTATTTACCTTCATCGGTGAATGGAACGACTTATTCAAACCCCTGATTTTTACCACTCGTCCCGAACTACGCACCGTGCAACTGGCTCTAGCTGAATTTCAAGAACAATTTACCAATAGCTGGCAACTCCTCATGGCAGCCGTTGGCATTGCTACAGTCCCAATTGTGTTGCTATTTCTACTCGGACAGAAACAGTTTATTCAAGGAGTTGCCAGTACGGGGATTAAGGAATAGAGGTGGATGGTGGATGGTGGTAAACCGCTTGCGTTTTACCACCTGGGAGGATCGATATCTATTCCTGGTTCCATATCCTATCTCCTTTACCCTCTCCCCCTAAAGCCTAAAACCTAAAACCTAAAACCTAAAACCTAAAGTCTAAGTTCCAGGTAAATCGCGCAATCGATCGGTCAAATGCGATCGATCTGCTAGTGTCTTTAATAACGGCCCATGCGTCCCAAACTCCACAATACTTACGCTACATACTGGCATCCCCAACCGATAGCGAAATCGCCCAGCATCGATACCCAGCAGACTGCACAACAAGATCCGAATCGTCGCCTTATGGGATACTACCAAAACATTGCCAGTGGTGTGGTGCTGACTGATCTCCTCGACTACAGCTAGAGCGCGGGCAGCGATTGCCATTGCTGACTCTCCGCCTGTGGGTGGATTCCACGCCGGATCTGCCAACCAGCGCAGATAGTCATCATGATAATCTCGATCGACCGTAGCCACATCTTTGCCTTCCCACACCCCATAATTAATCTCCTGCAATCCATCGCGCAGTTGTAATTCCATTTTCAGCGCGTTAGCGAGTGGTTCTGCTGTCAAAATTGCGCGTTCTTTAGGACTACAATAAATTGCTTCCCAAGGAGTGCTGGCATACACTTTAGCAAATATATCTGCCATTTCTTCACCATCAGGAGTCAGAGCTGGATCGATCGATCCACAAAATAAATTGCCGCGACTGGATGCAGTTTGTCCGTGGCGGAGAAAGTAGAGATTTAGAGTCATATTTCCAATCCAAGCGAAAGGTTTCACCGACGGTTACTATTTTACTCTTGAATCAAAACTCTGCTAATATAAAAGTAGGGGCAAGTTAAAATAATTTGCCCCTATGCTTCTTGGAATAATAAATTACCAGGAGTGGGTCGAACCCCACTTTTTTTGTTGTTTGTTACCGCTCAAAAGCACGAGCTGTTGACATCGCCTTTTTCTAACCAGAATGGCAATGGTGTCCTCGATCGACAGCAAACAATAGTAAACAATGACTTGAATCACCAGCAATCCGATCCAGCTTGCGATCGCTCGATATTGAAATTAGCTACTACCCATATTCGATCGTTACCCCTAAAAATAGCCACTAGTTCCTAGTTTTTGCCACACTTATGGCTCATCCCCTCATCCCCCAAATCACCGATATTGCTACCCCAATCGCCACAGAATTGGGACTAGAAGTAGTTGCCGTCATCTTTCATACCCACGAACGTCCACCATGCCTACGGATCGATATTCGCAATCCGGCTGCTGAGACTGGACTCCAAGACTGCGAACGCATGAGTCGCGCTCTAGAAGCAGCACTCGACACTAGTGAGACGATTCCCTTTCCTTATGCGCTGGAGGTTTCTAGTCCTGGTACTAGTAGACAACTAACTACCGATCGAGAGTTTAACGCTTTTAGTGGCTTTGCGGTACAGGTAACTACTCACCAACCCGTGGACAAAAAAACTGAGTGGCAAGGACAATTAATTCGTCGCGACGATACGAAAATTTATCTGAGTCTAAAAGGACGAACAGTTGAAATCCCCAGAGAATTGGTCAGCAAAGTTTCTTTAGACGACCAACAACCTGCTTAGTTAAAAGGTAATTTTTTACCATATAGCTAGAATTAAAATATTTAAACATTATCTAATTAAAAATTATGCCAAAATCTAAACAGCCGAAAAAAAGTAACGTTGGTTTACCTCAATTAAAAAACATGATTGAGGAAATCAGTAAGGATCGCAACTTACCTAGTTCTGCCGTCCAAACAGCACTACGCGAAGCTCTACTCAAGGGTTACGAACGCTATCGCAGGTCGCAACATCTAGACCAGATGCAGTTTGATGAAGATCATTTCGACAACTTCGATGTATTTTTGGACCTCGATGAAGAGGCTTTTCAAGTTGTCGCTACCAAAACGATCGTCGAAGAAGTCACCGATGAAGATCGGGAGATTTCTTTGAGTGAAGTCAAGAATATCCAGCAAGAATCCGCATCGGATCTATCCGAGGAACAATTTGCCCAAATTGGCGATTCTGTCGTCTTGGATGTTACACCAGAACGCGAAGATTTCGGACGGATGGCGGCGATTCAAGCAAAACAAGTTCTCGCCCAAAAACTCCGAGATCAACAACGCAAAATCATTCAAGAAGAATTTGAGCAATTTGAAGGTACCTCTCTAATGGGAAAGGTACTCAGATTTGAACGTCAATCAGTAATTTTATCTGTCAGTAGTAGTTTTGGACAGCCAGATGTCGAAGCTGAACTTCCTCAAAAAGAGCAACTACCTAACGATAACTACCGAATCGGCCGGACATTTAAAGTCTTCCTCAAACAGGTGCGCGAAGGCTCCCAACGCGGCCCTCAACTCCTCGTCTCTCGTGGCGCAGCCGGATTGGTCGTCGAACTCTTTGCCAATGAAGTCCCCGAAATCGAAGAAGAACTAGTCAGAATCGTCGCTGTAGCGCGAGAAGCCAGCCCTCCCTCGCGTCATGTCGGCCCCCGCACAAAGATCGCTGTAGACACCTTAGAGGGCGACGTAGACCCCGTAGGTGCTTGTATCGGCGCGCGCGGTTCGCGGATTCAAGTAGTGGTAAATGAATTGCAAGGCGAGAAAATCGATGTGATTCGCTGGTCGCCAGATCCTTCTACTTATATCTCGAACGCGCTTAGTCCCGCCCGAATTGATGAAGTACGATTGGTCAATCCAGATGGTCGTCAAGCACACGTATTAGTCCCTATCGATCAATTGAGTCTAGCCATCGGTAAAGAAGGGCAAAATGTCCGGCTGGCGGCGCGGTTGACTGGCTGGAAAATTGATATCAAAGATAGTGCTAAATACGACCCCGTTGCAGCCATGGCTGAAGTTGAATCCCAACGCCGAGCTGATTCAGAATATCAATCCCGCTATCAGCCTGATTATCAAGATGCTGGATATGCGGAAGATAATTATTAATTGATAATTGATAATTGCGGATGCAATCACGCGGAGGAAACCTCCGCATGTGTTGCACCAAGCAGATAATTGGGTTTCTAGGGTGGGAGTGTCGAGCCAGTAGTGGGACGACCAGACTAAAACTGTGGGCATTCAGAGCTCTGAAAATTACAATCAGTAATATTTTGAGCGATCGCTTTACCCACAGTTTTAGTCCGGTCACGCCACCGGATGGAAATCACCAGTCATCACTTCACACTGAAACTATGACAGCCACTCCAGAACAAGCTAGAGAAATTATTCGCTGGGGCAATCAAAATCGGCGGATGTTGGGAGAAAATTATCGCCGTCAATTTGTTGCTTATAGTGCAACGCGATTGTTAGCAGCCGGAACGGACTATCATCAGGTTAAAGCTGATGCCCAAAAGGTGGACGAACCATTTTTAATTGATTGGATGCCTGCTTTGACAGCAGATGTTCAGTTTTACTGGATTAAGTTCCATAGCTTTACTGGAAATGAATGGGAACCTTTATATCCAGTTACTCTCACCTGCGGAGCCAATAGTGAAGAGATATTGATGGTGGTAGATCCTGGTGCTCAATTAAGTCTGATTAGTCGAGAAGTTGGTGAGTCTTTAGGATTTGAGATATCTAAAGGAGAACCGATTACAGTTGGACAAGGCGTTGGGGGTGAAGTCGAGTATGTCAAAAGAATTATCGATCTAACCATCGATGGATGTACCTTTAAGGCTCCAATAGCTTGGCTGCTAACAGAGATCGCTAACGTGCCGCTATTATTGGGGCGAGAGATTGTCTTCGACTTGTTTGAGATAAAATTTGTGCAAGCAGAGGAACGGATTGAATTTGAATGGCGAGGGGAAAGTGATTAAAGATTATCGTCGATGTGTAAGTTGTCGCAAACTTGCGCCGAGACATGAGTTTTGGCGAGTAATCAGATCTCACCCCTCGCACACTGTTAGCATCGAGCTAGGTAACACACTCGTTCAGGGACGCTCGGCTTATCTGTGTCCGACTGCGAGCTGTTTGCAAATAGCTCAGAAAAAAAATCGGTTGGGTAGATCTCTTAAAGCTAAAGTTGATGAGGGTATTTATCAGCAGTTAGGGTTACTTAAATTAATTGATAATTGATAATTGATAATCGCTTTAGCTCAACCTGGGGGATCCCTTCAGGTTGAGCGAAGGTGAGATAGACAGTGAAGTTTTAGGAGGGGGCTAAAGACCCCTGATTTTTTTGCACTAGCTGAAACCTAGATTGTGGGCATTGCCTACCCAGTTTCTACGTCAAAACAGTTTTAAGAGTATGAAGTAAATCTTGAGTACTGAAGGGTTTGGGAAGGAAGGCTTTGATTGTCTTGCCATGATTTTGGGCGGCGATTTCGTGGGCGGATAGTCCACTCATGAGGATTGCCCGTACATGGGGATCGATCGAGTGAAATTGAGAGATCGTGTCGATCGGATCGCCACCAGGCATCATATAATCTAACAAAATCGTGTGGATTTCATGATGGTGTTGGGCATACAATTCGATCGCTTGTTGACTGTTGCTAGCGGTGATACTCCGATAGTGATAGGATTCGAGCGTGGTACCAAGAATTTCGCGAATTGATGGTTCGTCATCCACGATCAAAATCAATTCACCTTTGCCTGTAAGTGTCGGTAAGATCGAGTGAACGGACTCAGGTTCCATTTGTGTGGTTGCTGGTAGATAAAATCGAAATTGTGTCCCTTTATCGACTTGACTAAAAACATCCACAAATCCGTGGTGATTATTGACGATCGTGCGTACTGTCGAAAGTCCCAATCCAGTTCCTTTCCCAATCGCCTTGGTGGTGAAAAATGGTTCAAAAATTCGCTCCAATAATTCCGGCTGGATTCCGACTCCGGTATCAGCTACAGTAATCGCAACATAAGCCCCACCACGAGCGTTGGGAGGCAGTTTCGGATACGTGTCACTCAAAATGATATTTTCTGCCATGATGGTCAATTCACCCCCCTCTGGCATCGCATCGCGGGCATTGACGCACAAATTGATCAGTACTTGATGGAGTTGGGTAGCATCGGCGGATAATGTCCACAGATCGCTACTCTCAATTTGGAGGCTAACTTCGATCGATCTAGGAAAAGTTTGTCTGGCGATTTGCAATACTTCTGCTAATAAATGTCGAGGTTGCAGGATTGTATGTTCGCCAGCTCCGCCTCTAGCAAAAGTGAGAATTTGAGCGACTAATTCCCGCCCGCGTTGAGAATTTTCGGCTAGGGTAGCCAGTAACCGCTCGGTGCGCTCGTCTAAGTTTTTTAGTCTCAGTGGTAGCAGTTCGGTGATAGCGACGATCGGTGTGAGAATATTATTGAGATCGTGGGCGATCCCACTGGCAAGTGTGCCCAGATTTTCCAGGCGTTGGGCGTGCAGAAATTGCCGTTCTAGTAGTTTATATGGGGTAATATCCGCATCGATGGTCAGAATCGATCGCGTACCCGTAGTTGCAGCGACTAGGTACCAATGACTGGTAACAGTAATACTTTTTCCTTCCCTAGTTAGTAGCCCAAGCTCTCCACTCCATTCTCCTCGATCGAGTGTCTGGGCGATCGCTGCTTGATAATGGGGATCTTCTAGATGATAAAGCAAATCTGTGACTTTTTTGCCGATCGCCACCTCAGATTGCCACCCATACATCCTGTGGGCACTTCGATTCCAATATTTTATCTCGCCCTCAACCGACCATAGCAAAATCGCATCTGTAACTAAATCCAGTAGAATTGACTGTTCGCAGCAAAGAGTGTGCAGTTCCTCTATCTGGTGAGGCACTACCGATACCTCTTTGACTACGGATAGACTTATTTCCATGCCTTATTCGAGGTGTCACTACCCCGATCTCAATCGGCTAACTCTTCTAGCATAACTCTGGATTTAATTCCTAGCCGTAAAATATTAAACAAATATTAAATAAATAGATATTTGCGATATTTATATGTTATTTGAGTCGATGAGGCTCGGATCGATCGAAATCTACGCTAGATCTCCTGCGAAAGTGAAAGCAAAATCTTCGATCGTACTGTTTTCGTCCAAAACTTCCCCTAAAGCCTAAATCCTAAATCCTAAATTCTAAATCCTAAAGCCTACCCAAAGCCTACCTAAAGCCTACCTAAAGCCTATGCCAGTGTTGACCGATTAATTCCGACCGAAAGCTTGAAAGCGGTGTTTACAGGTCTGATGCTGACAGCGATAGGGATAGAGATTTACCAGCGAACACAGCCGATCTTCGAGATCGACCCGTTGCGAACGAGCAATTTCGGAACATCCACACTTGGGACACTTGCGTTCGACTCGATCTTTTGAGGAGTTAGAAATCATGGGATAGAAATCAGGTAGTGTAAGTAGCTATTAAGTACTTAGTCTAACCAATCTAATTTTATCTAAGTACGACCAATGTATTATTGCAAACTAATACTTAGGTCTAATTGCGGCGATTACCGCTCGATCTGGTAATAAATCAGCTAAATGACCGATCGAGCGACTCGATCTCAGTATCTCAGCGATTTTTTGGATGTGAGGACATATCGCTCGATCGATGGATTCACGGCGGCTCCCAAATGGCTAAGATGGATATCGATCGCCATCACTATTCACTTTTTTGATGTTTACGGAATTAGTGATGGGTAATCTGTAGTTAAAAACAGAGCTTAATCATCTCTGGCTCGACTTCACAACTAAAAAGTTTCTAGAAATTGTCAAGTCGATCTAATTAAAATATTAACTACTAATCCCCGTCGTACATGCAAGGAGCGCACCCATGTCATTCCACTCTCAACCCGAACGCCACGAGATAGCTGAAGCTGAAGCTGAAGCTGAATTAATGGATTGCCTCCTCGCATCTTCTACCACTAACTATCCTTGGAATCCAGCCGAACCAGCAGCAGCCGAATACTTTACCGAATCAGATCGTCATTTTACTTTCGATGATTGGTCGGATGAAGAAATTACTCACCAGTCGCAATCTTTTTTTGCTAGCATCCAGTCTTGTTGGGATAAACTTATTCCTGAATCAGAGCTAAGTCCACTTGCAGCACTTACCACCAAGTTTGGGGCGAGAGTCCCGCAGCAGTGGCTAGCTCAAATTGCTACCAACGTTAGCAATTTGGCAAACAGCAAGCTCGAACCTGTAGATCGATTAGTCAGATCGGTGCAAGATTTATTATCAAACTGGGCAACTGACGATCTGTTGGTGATGGCTCGTCCTTATGCTTATGCCATGCGTTGCAATCCTGGCGTAGACAATCCCGATAATATCGTCAGACCGCTAGAATGGACAGAGTTATCGGAGATGGAACGTGCAAAATTAACAATTCTCATCGCTCAATATGCGATCGATTCTCTCTAACGAGGCTACGCCAATGACAAATCAGAAATCTGTTGCGAAGATAGTTCGGTAAATAAGTCAGTAAAATGGCGAATTTTATTTTCAATTTCTGCCAATTCTTCTGCCGATTGAGAGCCTGTGACTATTCCCGCACCTGCAAATAATAATAATCGATCGCGATCGATTAAACCCGAACGAATGGCAACTGCAAACTCAGTCTCATCACAACCCACCCATCCGACAGGAGCTGCATACCAGCCGCGTGCAAATGGTTCTAGTTCGGCAATTAACTTGAGGGCTTGAGTTCTCGGAAAGCCACCTACGGCAGGTGTAGGATGTAACTTGGGCAAGATCTCCGCATCAGTTAGATCGGAATTTAATACACCATTACACTGAGTGTACAAATGTTGAACTTTATTGAGCTTGAGAATTGTCAATTCTCGATCGATTGTGACAGAATGACAGAGTTCTTTTAAAATCGTGTGTAAGTTATTGACAACTAATTGATGCTCGTGGAGATCTTTAGCTGAATTGAGCAAATTATGGCTCAATTGGAGATCGATTTCGGCAGATTCACCGCGCTGACGAGTTCCAGCGATGGCTTCAGTTTTTAGTAATCGATCTCGACGGTAATATAGTCGTTCTGGAGAGGTGCCAATAAATGCGGTAGTGGGATCGATTTGGAAGCAAAAATGATAGCTATGAGGATTATTAGGTTTGAGAAACCGTAATAGGGATTGGGGCTGGATATAAGTTGTAAATGTCAAGGTTGACTGTCTGGCTAAAACAATTTTATCAAGCTGTAAATCGCTAAATTTAGCCAGTGCCAATTCAATATTTTGGTGCCAATCGCGGCGATTTGGTATATCTACTCGTTCGCGGAGCATTGGCACTACGGGTGCTGGGATTGAGCTAATTTCTAATTGAGTAAAGTCGAGTCGCTCTAATTGGGCTAAGATCGTCGCTAATTCAGGATGGTAGCTCTTTTCCTGCTGCGAATCCAAGTTTTGGGCACTAAGATCGAGCCGACTACATCTGAAATTACAGGCAAAAAAAGTATCGATTCCGTCTGTCCAAATTTCAAATCTCGGCACTATAAATCGATAGTTACCAAATAATTTCCAACTTGGATCGATCGAGTGATTTTGACTAAAGCCGATGCCACCATAGTATCGCACCCGAGGAAATAAGGGTGATAAATCTTGTCTCAATTGTCCAAAAATAGTGGGATAATCGATCGGGACATCGCCAGCGATCGTGTTTAAAGTTCCCACTCCAGCCATTGTAAACTGACCCTGGCGATCGGCCCAATAGGTCTTGACATCTGACTGTTGTTGTGCTAACCAGCTCAGTGGCTCCAAGGTGGGAATTTGCACATCTACCCGCAAAATTTTACCCTCCATTTCTGGAGGGATACAATTTAGCTGATGCTGAAAAAAGTTGTGAATCTGAGCGGCTATCTTCAGAGAGAGATCCATGAGCGACGATGAATTATGAATTTTCCTCCTCAGCGACAATGGGGGCTAGACTAGTCAGTGGAGGATCGACCGCAGGTCTTTGGTTGGAACTCAAAGCTGCTACCGCTACATTACCAGGATTGACGATCCCGCCAGAAATAACTACCTTAAAAGCATCCTCGATCGACATTTTCAAATCCAGTACATCCTTTTCGGCGACTACTGCATACCAACCAGTAGTGGGATTAGGCGTAGTCGGAATAAATAGGTTTAACATCCCCTGTGGCATTTGGGACTGAATCTCACCGTCTATTGTCCCAGTCACAAATGCCAGTGCCCAGATCCCCCGCCGAGGATATTCTACCAATACTACTCGGCGGAATTTGTTGCCCGAATCCTTGAGGAGGGTTTCTAATAATTGTTTGAGCGTTTTGTAAACTGCACCTGCGAGCGGAATTGCTTGGAGGAATCTTTCCCCAAAATCTAGTAGCCACTTACCAGCAATATTCCGCGCCATCAAGCCAATCAGCAGAATTGTCAGCAAGGGTGCAGTCAATCCCACCAATAAGTTCAATACAGATACTAGAGCCGGATGCAACCCATCAAAGGGATTGATCTGCTTGGGAATACTTGTGAGAAAGTTGACTACCCATGTCGCGACATTGATCGATAACCAGATCGTGGTGGCAAGTGGAATCACTACCAACAACCCAGCGATTAGATCATTTTTTAAGTCCTGCTTGAAATGTTGGAACACAAATCTCCGACTTTTAGGACGATTGGCAACGTTAGACTTACCTACTCATACTATACAAAGCTTTGCCCGATCTGGGGAGGGGTAACTAAAGTATCTTACTCCTTGCACCAGTCGATAAAGGGCGATCGGTATGACCGCTCCCCTCCACAAATTTTAACTACTTGAGGACCCGTCTCAAACCCGTCCAGCCGATCGTGATATAAGCAATTGCTAAGAGTAGACTTGCCATACTGGTGCGGAAACCAGTTTTTAACATCCTTTCACTAGCTTGAGTTTCAGCTTTCTGTTTTTGTTTTTGCAACTGTTGCAGATTTTGCTCCGACTCCTGAGCAAATTTTTTGGGATCGGCGAGTAACAACTCTAGTTTAGACTTGGCAAGCTGAAGACCAGCCAGACGTTCTCCTTGAGCTTGTCCACTTTTAAGCTCGTTGTCAATGGTAGTGATTTGTGCCCTGATTTTGTCCTTACTTTGAGCGTTAATTTGCTGAAGATTGCTTTTGATACCTTGTTCGAGTTGGGTTACTTCATCACCGATCTTTTTGAGATCTTGAGATTTGAAATCATTGGTTGTCATGATTTGAAATGGAATAATCAAGATAAAGATCAATCCCAAGAGGCTAGCTAGGGTAAAAGTCCCAATCCTCCATGTATTCCCCCGATCTCCCCCATCTTCGGTCGAAACAATTTTGATCCAATCGCCAGTGACCACAAAAGCAATCCCCACCAATGGTAGCAGCCCGCGATCGACTAGCTGACTGGTAGCATACAGCCACCAGCGACTACCTTCTAATACCAAATTTTCAGGCGGGAAACAGAGCATGAAAACTAGATCGATTAGCGAGGATAGAATCAGTACTGCACCTGCGGTTTTGAGCGCGAGGGGGGTGAGAAAACTACTAACAGTAGGTTGCATAGTCTAAATTATTGAGATGTTAAGAAATTTACCCCGACCAGTGAGTGATGGGCAAGCTCACATCCGGCATCAGATCTAAAATCGCTGGTGAATTGGGAGTAGGGAAAAGAGGCTAACAGGGATAAATTTACAAAAATTCGTTCCATTACCCCTCAACCGCCCATCTTTTTGTCAATATCACCATGAACTGAGTACTGAGGACAAGATGTGAATAAAATTAGTTGTGGAGGATCTAACAAATCTAGATTATCTTGTTTTGGGGAAGTTCCCATCGATCGATCCCAAGTGTCGCCTAAAATCTAATTATTCATCCGAGCTGCGATTTTAACTTTTATGACACCAGAAGTTCTCGTCTACCCCGATCGATCGGCATTGATCGAAGCTGCGTTAGCTCTAATCGTCGAACGGATTCTGACTGCAATCAACGAGCGTCAGTCTTGTACGATCGCCCTATCTGGAGGTTCTACCCCGCAACCATTGTACGCGGCTCTGGCTGGTGCCGATCTACCCTGGCAACAAATCCAGATCTTCTGGGGTGACGAACGCTACGTCCCAGCGACAGATCCCGATAGTAACTATGGCATGACCAAACGCGTCTGGCTCGATTTAGTGCCGATTCCGGCGGCGAATATCCATCCGATGCCAACAGGTTTGGCTCAACCACAACTGGCGGCTGAGGATTACGATCGTCAGATCGTCGCTCATTTTGGGTCAGAAGCTGGGTCAATTCCCGTTTTCGATATTATACTTCTGGGGATGGGTGATGATGGGCATACAGCCTCATTATTCCCGCACACAGCGGCTTTGTCGGTACGCGATCGATTGGTAACTTTAGGTGACAAAGATGGGCAGCCAAGGTTGACTTTGACCTTTCCCATCATCAATCAGGCACGTAGTGTCATCTTCCTGATCTCAGGTGCTAGCAAACAAACTGCTCTAGCCGAAATTTTCTCACCCACAGGCGATTCCACCGCTTATCCATCCCGATCTGTAGCACCGCAGGGCGAGTTACTTTGGCTGCTAGATGCTGCTGCTGGAGAAAAGTTAAAATCAGAGGGCGATTAGTCGGTTGGGGCTAGTTCCTTCGAGTGAATGTTGGATGGTGGATGGTGAATGGTGGATCGATCCGGTGGGAAGCTAGTCCATAACACAAAATTCCTAGCCCTACACCTAATTCTGGTAGAATTGAAATCTGTTAAGTCTTTCTAACTTAAAATTTAATTTTTTATGATCGTCTGTCCGAACTGTAAGCACGACAATCCTGAAGGCGCGACTAATTGCGAAGCTTGTTATACAGCACTGCCAGCAACTAAAGCTTGCCCGAATTGTGGAGCCTCGATTCAACTCGACGCGACCTTTTGTGGACAGTGCGGTCATAGCCTAAAGTCTGCGGAGTCTAAAGCCCCCATTTCATTACCCCCACCTGCTACTCCAGCTACAATCCCTGAAATTTCGAGTGTTGGCTTACCCCCAACGATATTAACCAGTCCAGAAGCCGATATTTTTGCAATTCCGATCGAGCGGGTTGAGGCAGTAGCCACCGAAATATCGCCCACAACCACCGCGCCAGAACCAACCCAGGGCATGAGCCAGCCGCAGGTACCAGCAGTAGAAACTGCCGCAGCACCCACACCACAAATACCACGATCGACTCGTCAATTACTACATCTGCAAACGAATACAATCCTAAATATTCCGCCGCAGTTAGAAGTAGTTCACTTGGGTAAACCTAATGATTTAGTAGCACCCGATATCGATGTGTCGAGTTTTCCCTGTGCGGAGGTTGTGTCGCGAGTTCATGCTAATATTCGCGTAGAAGGAGAGAACTATTACATTGAAGATGTCGGCAGTGCTAATGGTACTTATATAAATCACAATATCTTAGCAAAAGGCAATCATCATTTATTGTGTGTTGGCGATCGGATCGGTTTAGGCAAAGGAGATCTAGTAACTTTTCTGTTTCAGTCTTCTGTGTAGCAATCGATTTGATTCATCGTGTCAAGATAATTAATCTCGATATTTCTTTTCTATATTGCTGTTGGCAATAGTTACTCCCTTCCCAGCATAGAATTAAACATCTAGGGTCGGGGTGGATAGTGAATAGTGGATCTCGACTGTCTATTTCTTGGGTGGGAAGGGAATATATTACAAAATGGTAACTGTACGATCGCGATCGAATTAAGTAGACTTAACTTAATCACCGCAGCGATAGCAAAGGGATAGTCACTCAAACAGGCGTTTCTTGCTAGTACAACAGCATGAACGAGTCGAACAACTCGATCCTTACTAGTCACGTCAACTCATGTCTGCTCAATTTGATTCCGGTAAGGGGTTCGATCGAGTTCATTGGTTCAATTTTCACCAGCTACTACCAAATGTTATCTACGATCGTCCTAAGTCTGCTTAATTCCATTCCCGTTCAAAGTTGGACATTTACTACTGGAGATGTCATTCGGATTGGACGAGCGACAGATAACCAGGTGATTTTATTCAGTGCAGTTGTCTCTCGACATCATGCTGAATTAAAGTGGGATGAAGCTAGTGGTTGGCAGATCTCTAATATTAGTGCAAATGGAACTTATCTAGATGGTGAAGCGATAACTATCCTCAAGGTAATCGATGGCATGACGATCCGGCTGGCGACATCAGGGCCAAAAATTCAAATCAAGCTGCAAGGCGGATAGTCGATGGTGGTAAGTTAGTTGCGGAGTTGAACGGGCATGACGAGGTAGGTCATCTTCACACCACCCAGAGGGGTAAGGATGACGGGTTCGAGGGGGCCATTTAGACTAATGGTGATTTCTTGGGTGGGCAGAGTTTTTAAGCCATCCATCAGGTATTTGATATTAAAAGCAATATCTAAGTCTGTGCCAGAAATCTGTGCTGTCAGAGACTCTCTACCGCTGCCACGATCTTGGCTTTCGACGGAGAGATCGAGCGACTGCTGGGTACTATCGATGCTAAATTTAACTAGATTACTTTGGTCTGATAGGACAGCAATTCGTTCTAAAGCTGTAAGTAGTTGCTTGCGATCGACCGTAATCTGTCGTTGAAACTGTCTGGGAATTAGTAACCGATAGTCGGGATATTTTCCTTCTAATGTCCGAGTCGTCAATTTGCGATCGCCCCAACCAAATACTACTTGTCCCTGCTCTAATTGCAGTCCTAACCTGTCGCCTTCTGGCATCGAACCGAGCATTTTTTCCAGCTCTCTCAAAGCCTTGGCAGGTACAGTAACTTCAAAAGATCCCTTTTGAGCAGGCTCTGCGGCGATCTGAGTTGTTTCGGACTCGGTTGGGTAGACTTCGACAATCCCCAAGCGATGCCCGTCTGTGGCGGCAAATTCGAGTCTCTCCGGCTCGACTTTGAGATACACTCCAGTTAACACTTGTTTGCTTTCGTCCTGGCTACAGGCGATCAGAGACCCCTTTAAGCCATCGATAAATGCCGCTGCCGAGAGTTGATTGGTTTCGCCCTGTTCGATCGAAGGTAGTTCGGGAAATTCTTCAGCACTCATCCCCCGCACCTGATAACGACCTGAGGCTGATGTGATGGTGACGAGATTTTCGCCAGCTTCATCATCGAGGGTAATTTCCCCACTGGGTAATTTGGCGACGATATCATTGAGCAACTTGGCAGGTAGTGTCAGTGTACCTTCCTCGCCTACCTCAGCGATAAAGCTACTTTGGATACCCAAGCTCAGATCGAATCCCGTCAGCCGAATTCGATCTGGATCTGCGGTGGCTTCGATTTTGATATTCGCTAGTACTGGATGGGTGGGACGAGTGGAGACAGCGCGACTGACTAGGGCTAAGTTGATATTTAGATCGTGCTGAGTGCAGACAAATTTCATGGAGGAGGAAGGGGGGGAGATGGGAGCGGCGAGAAGTAGTGTAATCGATCGATTCCTGACTTGCTAGCTATGAACTTGGAGCATAAAAAATTCGTGATGATTTTCTGTTAAAGGGTCAACGCCAGGAACGATCCGATCGATCGTGTAACCCGCCATTTTCAGACTATCAGGTACTTGCTCGATCGGTTCTCCAGCATCCAACCATACTTCCAATATCTCCCCAGCAGCCATCTGTTCTAGCTTCATCTTTGTCCGCACAAAGTTAATCGGACATGGTGTCCCGCGTAAGTCTAGTTGAGTCATTGAGATAGGGGATAGGGGATAGGGTTTTAGAGTTGGAGTTTTAGAGCAAAAAATTTCAGATTATTGTCCGATTTCTATTCCCTATCCCCTATTTAAAGACATTACCAAAAATACTCCCAATGCCGCCTTTACCAACTCTGTCGCCGCGCAGTTTCGCGAGTTTTTCGAGCAGTTCGCGTTCTTCGTTACTCACCTTGGCGGGGATATCGATTTGGAGCGTAAGTAAATGATCGCCTCGGCTGACTTCATTACCTAGACGCGGGACACCTTTTTGTTCTAATTTGAGGACGGTATTTGGTTGGATACCTGCGGGAATATTTAGTTCGGTTGGCCCATCTACGGTATCGATTTGGATGTGACTACCGAGAATTGCCTGAAGGTAACTAATCTTGACTTGAGAGAGAATATTGATTCCCTCGCGGCGGAATTTGGCATCTTCCTCGACATGTAAATACACGTACAAATCCCCTGCTGGGCCGCCGCGCAGTCCAGCATCACCTTCTTTGCCAATCCGTAGTTTGGTACCATTATCGACCCCTTTGGGGATCGAGATTTTTAGTTTTTTGGTTTCCTGCTTGCGTCCTGCGCCATTACACACTTCACATTTGTCTTCAATTACCTGACCATCGCCATTACAGGTGGGACAGACAGATACTTGAGTAAAGTTACCAAAGGGAGTGCGGGTATTGCGACGGACTTGTCCGGCACCGCCACAAGTGCTACAAGTTTGAGGTGTAGAGCCTGGTTTAGCTCCAGTACTTTTACAGGTATTACAGGCTTCGAGATGCGGAATCCGAATTTCTTTCTCACCACCGAAGATGGCTTCTTGGAACTCTAGCTTGAGATCGAGGCGTAAATCTTCGCCTCGTGCAGGCCCGTTCCGACGACGAGTAGTTTGTTGTTGTCCAGCCGCACCACCAAAGCCATTGAAGAAAGCATCAAAGATATCAGCAAAGCCACCCATGTCGCCTGCGTCACCATATCCAGGTGCAGCTCCGCCCCCTGATGATACTCCGGCTTCACCAAAGCGATCGTAACGAGCGCGGAGTTCTGGTTCGGAGAGCACTTCATTGGCGCGATTTATTTCTTTAAAAGTTTCTTCTGCCCCAGGCTCTTTGTTGACATCTGGGTGATATTTCCGCGCCAGTCGGCGATAGGCGCGTTTAATTTCTTCCTGGTCGGCATCTCGTGAGGTGCCAAGGGTTTCGTAATAGTCGCGTGCCATAGAGAGGTTCTATCTTACAAGGAGTGTGCGGAAGCAGGATCGGGGGCGGGATGGAAAGAGGTCGCAATGGAGACACTAATTCGTAAAGATCGCGGCTCGAATCGTTGGTATGGTGTGGCTGCAATCTTTCCGATTCGGATCGATCGCTGTCGCCGAGACTGAAGGCAACTGTCTATACTAATTTGACAATGTGATACTTATTGTAAAGGAATCAGGTCTAAGTGATGGAGTATTAACCGTAATTACTGACATCTTGGATTACTCACATCTTGCATCAAAGCAAAGTTACTAGTGTTGAGAGGGTAGAGGTTAGAGATTCGCGATTTGACTAAAGCCTTCCTAAAACCTAAAGCCTAAAACCTTCCTAAACCCTACTCTACTACCTCATAGTCAGTGGTAGCTGTCTCATCATCGTAATCTAATGTGAGTGTGCTCGATACCTTTTTGGCTGGGGGTGGTGGTGGGGGTGGTGGAGCTGCGGCACGACTGAGGGGAGCGTGTCTGGTTCGACCGTTGGGATTGGGTGGCTCGGTCGAGTTGGTATTGTTGGGAGTAGTGCCTTGTTGGTAGACAGCCGCACCCATTGCAAAAATCTGCTGTTGTAGTTTATCGATCGCTTGTTGGACATTTTCCAAGTTAGCTGATGGTTCGAGCAGGATCATTTGGAGTGCTCTAGCGGTCGTTTCGGCTTGTTCGCGCAGATGGTTATTGATGAGATGACCGTTATCTTTGATGGCGATGTCGTAGGTATGGAACAGGGCATCGGCTTGGTTTTTGAGTTCCACCAATTGCAGTCTGCGCCAGTCATCTTGAGCGTAAGTTTCGGCTTCTTTCCGCATCCGCTCGATATCAACTTTATTGAGTCCGCCCGTGTTGGTAATCGAGACGGTTTGTTCGCGCCCCGTCCCCCGATCTTGGGCGGCGACTTTCAGAATTCCGTTGACATCGATATCGAACGAAACTTCGATTTTGGGTACCCCACGGGGCGCGGGAGGGATGCCTGTGAGCAGAAATCTACCCAGGCTCTTGTTATCTTTTGCCATTGCCCGTTCGCCTTGGAGGACGTGGATTTCGACGGAGGTTTGTCCATCGGTGGCGGTCGAAAATTCTTGACCTTTGCTGGTGGGAATCGTGGTGTTACGATCGATGATCTTGGTGAAGACTTCACCAAGGGTTTCAATTCCGAGCGAGAGGGGGGTGACATCGAGCAGGAGGACATCTTTGACATCGCCGCCGACTACTCCGGCTTGCACGGCGGCACCCATCGCTACAGCTTCATCGGGGTTGACCGATCGATCGAGTTCCTTACCACCAAATAAGTCTTGAATGGCGCGTTGAACTGCGGGAATTCGGGTGGAGCCGCCTACTAGTAAGATCCGATCGATATCTTTGGTTTGGAGATCGGCATCTTTGAGGGCGCGTTGGACTGGTTCGAGTGTGGCTTGGATCAGGGCTGAGACCATTTCCTCAAATTTAGTCCGAGTTAGCTCTATTTCTAGATGCTTGGGACCTTGGGCATCAGCGGCGATAAAGGGCAGGTTGATCGTCGTACTCATCATCGTTGAGAGTTCGACTTTGGCTTTTTCGGCGGCTTCGCGCAATCGTTGAAGAGCCATTTTGTCTTTCAACAAATCGACATTTTCGGTCGTGCGGAAGTGCTTGATCATCCAGCGCACGATTTCATTATCAAAATCGTCCCCACCCAAATGGTTATTGCCAGAGGTGGCTTTGACTTCATAGATCCCATTACCTAATTGCAGTACCGAGACATCAAATGTCCCCCCGCCGAGATCGACTACCAGAATTTTTTGTTCTGTATCAGCTTTATCCAATCCATAGGCAAGTGCCGCAGCAGTGGGTTCATTGATGATCCGCAATACTTCTAATCCCGCGATCGTTCCAGCATCTTTAGTCGCTTGGCGTTGAGCATCGGTAAAATAAGCGGGAACTGTGATCACCACTTGCTCGACAGGATGTCCCAAAAAGTTTTGGGCATCCTTTTTGAGCTTTTGCAGGATCATCGCGGACACCTCTTGAGGGGTGTAGGTGCGTCCGCGAATCTGCACGTCAACAGTATTATCGCGTCCTTTAATACAACTGTAAGGGACGCGATTGCGCTCTGTTTCTGTGTCTTCCCATCGCCGCCCGATAAAGCGTTTGATACTATATACGGTGTTTTCCGCATTAGTTACGCCTTGTCGTTTTGCCAGTTGCCCGACTAATTGTTCGCCGCCTTTGGCAAATCCAATGATACTGGGAGTGGTGCGACCACCCTCAGCATTGGAGATGACCACAGGAATACCGCCTTCGAGGACGGAGACGCAGCTGTTCGTAGTACCAAGGTCGATGCCGATGACTTTTGCCATAAGAGTGAGGCAATATTTTAAAAAAGGATGCGGGAAAAGGGGGATGTCGAGGATTGAGCTAGAAGGTAATGATGTCTCAACGATCGGCTCTCAACCGCGTTAATTATCGACTGATGAGTCAAAACTAGCGGCATCTTCTGACGATAGCTGTTCTGGTGGTGCAGCTACTTTGACCAAGGCGTGACGTAAAATTCGATCGCCTAGGTAGTAACCGCGCTGAAGCTCGTCGATCACGGTGCCTTCAGGATGTTCATCTGTCGGTTGACGCATTACGGCTTCATGCAGATTTGGATCGAATTGTTGTCCTGCTGATTTCATGGGTGATACCCCAATCCGTTTGAGACTTTCGACCAATTGTTTATAGACGCCTTGATAGCTTTTGTGAATGCCCATTTCCCCATCATTTTGGGGTTTGATTTGGGTTCTGGCGCGCTCAAAGTTATCGACAACACTCAACAGTTCGATGATGGTGGCGCATTTAGTCTTGAGTTCGACGTCTTCTTTTTCTTTGCTACTCCGCTTGCGGAAGTTGTCAAAATCGGCGGCAATCCGCAGATATTGGCTTTGAAAGGCATCTCGTTGGTTGGAGATCTCTGCCAACTTCACAGTCAGCGACTGAAGATCTGATTGGGGTGTAGTTGGCGTTTCAGCTTCGACAGGTGGTGTTTGTACCGATCCGGTAGGACGTTCGGGATGAGGATCGATGCCCTCAACTACCTCCGGATTAATCGGCTGCGATGGGTCGGGAGCGGAGGCGGCGACCGTCTCTGTGGCGGACGGAGATTCGACTGGGGGTAGTGGTGATGAGAGCATCTCATCATCTGGTCTACTCTGCTGTGGGGTTTCACTCATCGTTCATTCATTCTCTGTTAACAGACTGCTAGGCAATATTTATTATTCGATATTCGATGCTCCAGTGGAGACGATACTCGAACGAGTGTTTGCACAACGGTTCGCCATTGGCAAAGCCATGAGTTGGCATAGCCACTCGGAAGTCTAAATAACTCCTCAAATACATACTTTAAATATATATCGATCGGCAAGGCTAATACGGTAAATCTACTTTTTGAGTAGAAACCCGATCTAGTTTGTTGACGTTAACCAGCCGTTAGACATCATCGAACACTTTTGAAAATGAGATCTTTGACACATTCAAGATCTGTCTGTGGCAATCCGATCGGTTTGGATTGTTAGCTCAAGTCACATGCCCTCATCTCATCATGCCCAATTATCGATCGAAAGTATCATCGATCGACGATCGAGCGGCGTTCCGCCGATCTGATGCTCGATTTCGATCGGGTTGGTAAATTTTATTCTGGACACAGCGATCGAATTCGATCGAATGGGTACATTTAGTTTATCTGTGGGCATACTGTAAAGCTAGGGAGATAACTACGGTAGATATGACTAAATCTTCGCCTCAGCGGACACTCATCGTCCGCAATGACTTTTCTGCTTTCGGCCATAAATAGCAGCTATGACTCAATCTTCATCTCCCAAGCGGGCACTAATCGTCCGTAATGACTTTTCTCCTTTCGGCAATAAGCTGATTCAATCGGGTTATGTCAATGCGGAACAACTCAAACAAGCATTAGTTGATAGTCGGGTCAATAACCACCCACTGACAGAGGTTTTGGAGTCCCTGACTGGCAAATCTTTGCCTGCTGAGTTACAACACCAATATAAAAAACAACAGTTATTTGAACTAAAGATTGTCTACGGTTTGAATGCGGTGGATATTGCCTCCGCTCAGATTAATAAGCTCCAAGTTCGAGAATTAATTAATACTTTTATCTCTGCTGATAGTTGTCGGCAACTTAAATTACTCCCGATCGGTAAACTGGAGGGAGATCCGCCAATTCTGACAGTGGCGATGGTCAAGCCGAACGATCTTCAAGCCAAAAATGACTTGGACAAAATTCTCCGTCCGCATGGGATCGGTTGGCGGAGTGAGGTAATCGCACCTGAAGACTATCAAAAACTCCTCGATGGCTATTTAGACGAACGGATTCAACAGGATGCGGCGGATAATTCTAAAAAAAATCTCAGTATCGAAATTGAGAACTTTGATACGCCAGAGCTAGGCAATGCTGAAGCCGAACTGGACGATGAGATCGACGTTCAAGGCGCAGAAGCTGCTCCCGTCGTCAAATTGGTCAATCAAATTCTCGCCAAAGGTTTGATGGAAAAAGTTTCGGATATCCACATTGAGCCGCAGGAGGAGGGCTTGAGAGTACGGTTTCGCAAGGATGGGGTATTGCGTCAGGCTTTCCCAATTCTGCCGAAACATATCATTCCAGCAGTTATCTCCCGCTTCAAAATCATCGCTGAATTGGATATCGCCGAGCGACGGTTGCCTCAAGATGGTCGGATTCGCCGGACATTTGAGGGTCGGAAAGTAGACTTTCGGATGAGTACTCTCCCTAGTAGATATGGGGAAAAAGTCTGTATGCGGATTTTGGATAACTCTTCCACCCAACTCGGTTTAGATAAATTAATTAGCGATCTGCCGACACTGGAAATCGTCCGCGCGATGGGTAGTCGTCCGTTTGGATTGATTTTGGTGACGGGGCCGACGGGTTCGGGTAAATCGACTACACTTTATTCGCTACTGGCGGAACGCAACGATCCTGGCGTCAATATCAGTACGGCTGAAGATCCGATCGAGTATGCCCTGCCTGGGATCAATCAAGTCCAGGTAATTCGCGAAAAAGGGATGAACTTCGCCTCGATCCTCCGCGCCTTCATGCGGCAAGATCCCGACATCATCCTGGTGGGAGAAACCCGCGACCAAGAGACGGCTAAAACCTCCATGGAGGCGGCTTTAACTGGTCACATGGTCATGACTACCCTCCACACCAATGACGCGGCAGGATCGATCGCAAGGCTAGATGAGATGGGTGTAGAACCCTTCATGGTTTCTGCTGCGCTAGTTGGTGTTGTCGCTCAACGACTACTCCGCAAAGCTTGTGTTGAGTGTCGCATTGCCTATACTCCCACTCGCGAAGAACTCAGTCGGTTTGGGTTGTCTAGCTCTGGAGATGCAGTCGTCACATTTTACAAAGCTAACGAACTGACTAACGATGCGATCGAATCTGCTAAAGCTAGCGGAGAACTCTGCAAAAACTGTAACGGAGTTGGTTATCGCGGGCGAATCGGTGTCTATGAAGTGATGCAAATTACCGATGAGCTAGCTACTCTGATCAACAAACGCGCTCCCTCCGCCATCATCAAGGAAACCGCCGTGCAACAGGGGATGAAAACGCTACTGGCTTACAGTCTCCAGATGGTTCAGGAAGGTCATACCACTCTCACCGAAGTGGAACGAGTTACGTTCACAGATTCCGGTTTGGAAGCCGAACTCAAAGCCAAGCGCAAAACTACCCTGGTTTGCGCCACCTGCTCTGCCTCACTCCAACCGGAATGGCTCGATTGTCCGTATTGTATGACTCCGAGATTTGAGAATTAGTGAATGGTGGATGGTGGATGGTCAATAAAGGGACGTTAATGTCCTCAAACCCGATCTACTACTCACTCATCACTATCCCACCATCCACCATCCACCATCCACCACCATCTCCCAGAACTATGTCTGAACTAATGATCGAAGACCTAATGGAACGACTCGTCGAAATGGGCGGTTCCGATATGCACATTCAAGCAGGTGCGCCTGTCTATTTCCGAGTCAGTGGCAAACTTGCACCTGTCGGTGAAGAACCGCTCAGTCCTCAAGATTGTCAAAAGCTGATCTTCAGTATGCTCAATAATACGCAGCGGAAGGAACTCGAACAAACTTGGGAAATAGACTGCTCCTATGGCGTTAAAGGATTGGCTCGGTTTCGAGTCAATGTATACAAAGAACGCGGTTGCTACGCTGCTTGTCTACGGGCACTGTCATCCAAAATTCCTAACTTCGACCAGATGGGTTTACCGGAAATCGTTAGAGAAATGAGCGGTCGTCCGAGAGGACTGATTCTGGTCACAGGGCCGACTGGTTCTGGTAAAACTACGACAATGGCGGCAATGATCGACCTGATCAATCGGACTCGCGCCGAACATATTTTGACGATCGAAGATCCGGTTGAATATGTATTTTCTAACATCAAAAGCCTCGTCCACCAACGCCAAAAGGGTGAAGATACTAAAAGCTTCTCCAATGCCCTCAGAGCCGCCTTGCGGGAAGATCCAGACGTGATTCTGGTCGGAGAATTACGAGACTTGGAAACCATTAGTTTGGCAATTAGTGCTGCCGAAACTGGACACTTAGTTATGGGTACTCTCCATACTAGCTCCGCCGCTCAGACGATCGATCGGATGCTAGATGTATTCCCCCCCGAACAACAACCCCAAATCCGCGCCCAGTTATCTAACTCGCTCGTCGCCGTCTTTAGTCAAGCTCTCGTCCAGAAGAAAAAACCCAAACCTGGCGAATACGGACGAGTCCTAGTTCAAGAAATCATGATCGTCACTCCCGCGATCTCCAACCTCATCAGGGAAGGTAAAACCGCTCAAATCTATAGTGCGATCCAAACTGGAGCCAAACTAGGGATGAATACAATGGAATCGATCCTCGCCAAACACATTCGTGAAGGGACTATTTCCTTTGAAGTTGGCATCTCTAAGTCTTCCAGACCTGAAGAACTCCAACGCCTGATTGGAGCTACACCAATGGCAACTCGGAATTAGCCCAAAGCCTAAAGCCTAAAGCCTCCTAACCCCTACCCTCTAAAAAAGATGCCAACATTTATCGCTGAAGTCCGTGATTCCCAAGGGAATATCAAGCAAGAAAAAGTTGATGCTCAAACTGTTGCGTCTGCACGGACAAAACTCAAGAAGAAATATCAATTTATTCAAAATATTAGACCAGTCAAATCTTTTGATATCACGAAGATCGACTTATCAGATCTTGAAGCAGCGATGAATCCCGTGACTGTTCGGGACAAAGCAGTCTTCTCTCGCCAATTTGCAGCGATGGTAAATGCTGGTGTAGCGATGGTGAGATGTCTGACAGTCCTGTCCGAGCAGTGCGGTAATCCTAAACTGCGAAAAGTTCTCGCCCAGGTTAGTATCGATGTCCAGCAGGGGATTAACCTCTCCGATGCAATGCGCCGACACCCAGAATGTTTTGATACGCTGTATGTAAGTATGGTACAAGCTGGAGAGGTGGGTGGGGTACTCGATGAAGTCCTCAATCGTCTAGCTAAAGTACTAGAAGATATGTCTCGCCTCAAGAATCAAGTTAAAGGGGCAATGGCTTATCCTGTGGCTGTGGGAATCTTGGCACTGTTGGTATTCTTGGGAATGACGATTTTTTTGATTCCGGTATTTGCAGGTATTTTTAAAGGTTTGGGGACAGAATTACCTGGATTGACACTGTTTATGTTGGGGATTAGTGGTATCCTCACTAGCTGGATAGTCATCATTCCGATCGGGGTCGTCGGTGGCTTAATTTTTGCTTATAATCAGTATTACAAAACTCCGATCGGTAAACTAACGATGGATCGATTTTTCTTGAAAATGCCGATTCTGGGTGACTTGAATGAAAAATCGGCAACTGCTAGATTTTGTCGAATTTTTGGGACGTTGACTCGATCGGGTGTACCAATCCTCAACTCACTCGATATCGTCCGCGATACGGCGGGAAATCAAGTAATTTCTAATGCGATCGAAAAGTCTAAACTGGAAGTTCAACAAGGGGGAATGCTAAGTACTGCCCTCATGCGCGAAAAAGTTTTTCCATCTCTAGCGATTCAAATGATTAGCATCGGTGAAGAAACTGGAGAGTTAGATACAATGATGATGAAAGTTGCTGACTTTTATGAAGACGAAGTCGAACAAGCAGTAAAAGCTCTAACTAGTGTACTCGAACCAATCATGATGGTATTCTTGGCTGGAATGGTAGCGGTAATTCTGCTTTCGATGTATCTACCAATGTTCAAAGTATTCGAGAAACTAGGTTAAATTAGTTAACAGATCCCTAGGATCGGGTATTAGTGCGTTACGGCTTGCGCCTAAGCTGTTTTATATCTAAATCTTTTGACTGAATCCCTTACAGCAAGGGTTCTAGAGGACAAAAAGAGTGTTTTAAATGTTTGACAGCTTAACACACCCTAAATCAACTTAGCTGATAATTTAGGATTGCTATATCAAATATCAACTGATTAAACATGTCGATCGATAAATTAGATTACGAAAAACTTTTAGCCAAGTATAGCAATCATACTGAAGCAGTGGAATTACTCAAACAGTATCGTCCGTATCTAGAAATGATTCCGAGTATTAGACGCTCGGAAGAAAGTTTGATTACTATGCCTTTACCTGTTATCAAACTTCACAAAGTTTTACTAGGGCAAATAAATCAACTTTCACCGATTTTAGCTACATCTAAAACTATTTTACTTCCCTGCGATCTTGCCTATCTAATGTGCGATCCTGAGTGGAAAATTAAGATGGGTGGAGAGATTTTTATCTTTATCCATCGTCCTGAAGAAGATCTCTCAGATTTACTCGCTCGGTGGCGACAAACGCAAGTAGTCTTAGACCATGACTATGAGTGGATGATGCCTCAATATTATCGACACATCATCAGTGAAGGTGCCGAACATCTTTATCCGCTATTCGTATTATTTAGTCAGACACCCGATCGTATCAAACGAGGACTAATTGGGGCACACTTACCGTTTGTGATTGCACCTATTCACCAGACAAATTTTGCTGAATTAACTCGACTTGATACTCCAGATGAGCGGCTACACCAATAATGTTTGAAAATTAACTAACCTCGAACTGTGAATGATGCGTTAGCGCAAGCGTAACACATCCTACATCTTATTTAGTCATTCTTATTATCGATCGATCTAGGCGTATCGAGTGCCCACCGAACTTGTCTGAGCATCCCGCGCAGCAAAGCCACTTCATTATGTGATAGTTGACTGCGATTGTAGATCCGACGCAGCTTTTCCATGCGGTGAGCAGCCGTATGGGGAAATAGATAACCAATTTCTAATAGTAAAACCTCTAGCTGTTGATAGTAACCTTCAAGTAACTCGACAGGTGCGATGTCTAATTCTGGGGATTGCGGTTGAGGATTTGGCAAACTGGTTGCGATATTACTCGCCGCTATCTGTAGCTCGTATGCACAAACTCCTACCGCCTGAGCGATATTTAGCGAACTATATTCGGAGCCGACTGGAATGCTTACATAACGTCCGGCGTACTTCAACTCCGCATTAGTCAAGCCACTATCTTCTCGCCCAAATAGTAAGGCTGTGGGTTGGGTACTCTCTACTAGCCAGGGTAAGGCTTGTCTGGGTGTCTCTAGCTGAGTGGGAATGGCTCTATTTCTGGCTGTAGTTGCAATAACTCTAGTACAACCCTGGAGTGCAGTAGGTAAATCGGGAACGATGCGGGCGGTTTGGAGTAAATCGATCGCATGTACTGCCATCCTACTGGCTTCTTCGCCATATACATCACATTGAGGATTGACAACTACCAGTTGTGTCAATCCCATATTTTTCATCACCCGCGAAATCGAGCCGATATTTAGGGCACCTGCTGGCTCTACCAAGACAATCCGAATATGATTAAGAGAGATACCCACTAGGTTTCCATTTACAAATAACTAACAATGCCTCGACATCGATCGAAATCCGATCTTCCGACTAAAATCTGTCCTGTCTGTCAACTTTCTTTCACTTGGCGCAAAAAGTGGGAAACTAATTGGGATGAAGTGAAATATTGTTCCGATCGGTGTCGGAGACGGAAATCGGCAGCGGCGGAGTAGTGGATGGTGGATGGTGAATGGTGGATGAGAGGAGCTACAAGATATGTATCTTATTAAATTCTCATTCGTTACCATTTTCACCATTCACCATTCACTATCCACCATCCACCATCCCCTACATAAACGCTGGTTGATGACGAATTAGATTGAGAAACTCTTCTCTGGTACGTTGATCCTCTTGAAATGCACCTAGCATTGCGCTGGTAACAGTCCACGATCCTGGCTTCTGAACGCCACGCATCACCATACACATGTGGCTAGCTTCCATTACTACGGCGACACCTTTGGGTTCTAGTACCGCTTGGAGTGCCTCAGCAATTTGACGAGTAAGTCGCTCTTGCACCTGCATTCGGCGTGAATACATATCTACGATGCGGGCGAGTTTGCTCAAGCCGACAACTTTTTGGTTGGGGATGTAGGCAACGTGCGCTCTACCCATGAATGGGAGCATGTGGTGCTCGCACATACTAAAAAAATTGATATCTCGCACTAATACCATCTCATTGTGACCTTCATCAAAAATAGCACCATTGATGATGTCGTCTAGAGACTGATTGTAGCCACTAGTCAGAAATCGCATGGACTCGGCTACGCGTTTGGGAGTCTTGAGCAATCCTTCTCGCTCTGGATCTTCACCTACTCCGAGGATAATCTGACGCACCGATGCCATCATGTCTTCGAGGCTGACTTCGGGTTCGTGAATTTCTACTGGCGCACCATTGAGGGTGTTACGATCGGGTCTAGGAGCGATCTTGCCGAGCTTATCTTTGCCAGCAGAATTACTACCTTTGGGGGATGAAATAGTCATGTTTTGTCTGAATAGATGTAGAAATAAAAGTAATGAAACCGAAATTGGTAGATAACCGATCGACTATAGCGCACCACCACTGGGCATAATCGTTAGTTCTTCAACTACGGCACCCGCAGGGGCTAGAACCGCGTAGAGGATGCCGTCGGCAACCATTTCGGGGGTCAACATGGCAGATCGATCGAAGTCGGCTTGAACGGTGTCTGTATCCCATAGGGGCGTATTGACTGAGCCAGGGCAAATCGTCGTCACCCGAATCCCATTTGCCCGTTCTTCTCCCGCAACGGCTTGAGTGAGTGCCGTTAAGCCAAATTTGCTTACAGAGTAGATCCCCCAATTGGGAAATACCTGCTTGCTAGCGATCGAAGAAATGTTCACAATTACACCAGACTTTTGGCGGCGCATCTGAGGTAAAATCCCCTGGATGCACAGGAAAACGCTAGTTAAGTTTAAGTCGATGACTCGCTGCCAATCAGTTAGCGGAGTATCCCCGACGGTTCCGGTATAAGCCATCCCTGCATTGTTAATCAGGATATCTAAATTGTCAAAGTCTGCGGCGATTGCGGCAATTTTTGTTGACACTCGATCGAGCTTAGACAAATCTACCACGTAGGTTTTGGCTGTCACGCCAACGGCAATTGCGGCGGAGGCTACTGCTGCTAACTTTTCCTCAGATCGTCCTACTAATGCTAGATTTATCCCAGCTTTTGCAAAAGCTAGAGCCGTGGCTTTGCCAATGCCACTACTCGCGCCTGTAATCAATGCCGTTCGATGAGTTGTTGCGATCGGATTCATCTAGTCCAGGAAGTTTACTCAAGCCTGAGCAATATGTAAATTTTTGTTACGGATTTATTATAACATCGATTGCAAATGGCGACGAATCGGAGCTAGTAATTGAGCCGATCGGCACAAATATTTACAAGATTTGAGAGCTGAGGAAATCAGCATAGAGGCATACCTTAAATCGACAATTTTGTAGTTCATAAGTCCAGAATTGCTACATTAGCATTACTAACACGCTACTCATTAAATACTCCCATCTGCCGGAATTTATTATATCTGAGATCGCGTAATTCAGTTGATGGCAGTAGTTGAAGTTGGTGGAGATTTTTCAAAATGGCATCCTTGAGGACTTCAGCCGCACGAATAGAATCAGCATGTGTGCCGCCAAGGGGTTCTGGTAAAATCTGGTCGAGAATCCCCAAATTTTTTAAATCCTTTGACGTAATTTTTAAGACTTCCGCAGCTTGAGGAGCCTTACCCGCATCCTTCCACAAGATCGAGGCACAAGCTTCGGGACTGGCGACATAATAAACGGCATGTTCAAACATCATCAATCGATCGCTCACTCCAATCCCTAATGCGCCACCAGAACCACCTTCTCCAATTACAGTACAAATAATCGGTACATCGAGCCGAAACATCTCACGGAGATTATACGCGATCGCTTCACCCTGACCTAATTCCTCTGCTTCTATCCCTGCCCAAGCCCCAGGAGTATCGATAAAAGTCAAAATTGGCATCCCAAACCGATTGGCATGTTCCATCAGCCGCATCGCCTTGCGATAGCCACCTGGTGCCGCCATCCCAAAATTACGCGCCACATTATCCTTGGTATCCCGTCCCTTTTGATGCCCCATCAACACTACCGGAATATCCGCGATCTTGCCCACACCGCCGACTAAAGCCGGATCGTCTTTACCACGCCGATCTCCATGTAGCTCGATCCATTCATCACAAATTGCTTGGATATAGTCGAGCGTACTCGGACGGCGAGGATGACGAGCTAGTTGCAGCCGCTGGGATGGAGTGAGACTACTAAAAATTTCGTCGCGCAGTTGCACGTATTTAGTCTCCAACTGTTTGATTTGAATGGAGACATCGACGCTACTTTCTTCAGCAAGTTCGCGAATTTGGTCGATCCGTTGTTGCAGTTCTGCCAACGGCTTTTCAAATTCTAATAAATAGGGCTTCTTTTCGGTGCCAGCCATTGGGTAGGGGTAGAGGGTAGGGGGTAGGGAGGCTTTAGGTTTTAGGCTTTAGGCTTTAGGGGGTAGAGGGTAGGGAGGCTTTAGGCTTTAGGGGGTAGAGGGTTGCGATTAGCGCTCGTTGGGAAACAAAGGCGAATCGCAACGCTCTACCCTCTAGCCTCTTATCACAATTAACCTCTGACTTTCGCAGGAGATCTTATGGGATCGACTAGCCCCCGACAAAGGACAACAACGGACGAAAACCGTGCTTGAGCGAGGCTTGACCGATTTGTTCCATTTTCTCGATCGTAATCTGATTGCGTCCCCACGAGAAACTAGTATGGATCTTCTCAAACTCTAGCAGCATTGCTTCCGCAAAACAGGCGAAAAGCTGGCGGGCTGGGGCATCCATATTGACGATGTTCATGATCTTCCAATCGATATCTAGTGAATGCTCGACAATGCCGCCATTCATCACATATACACCTGGGGACTGGATTTTAGTCCCCAAATTTTTGGGATAGCCACCATCAATTAGCAGGCAAGGCTGTTTGAGTTTTGACGCATCAATTTCTACACCTTTGGGCATACTTGCTACCCAAACGACGATATCTGCTTGGGGTAGTGCCTCTTCCAGCCCAACGATTTTGCCGCGTCCTAGCTCGGATTGGAGGTTCTCAAGCCGCTCTTGGTTGCGGGCTACCAACAATAAGTCGGCAACATCCATGCGACGATCGATCCACCGACAAACAGCACTACCGATATCACCTGTGGCACCGACTACCGCGACGGTAGATTTACTCAGATCGATGCCAAGTTTGGCTGCACCTTCTTCTACTTGCCGACAGATGATGTAGGCTGTGTGAGTATTTCCGGTGGTAAACTTGTCGAAATCTAATTCGACATTGCGGACTTGCTTGTTTTGCTGGAGGTCAAATTCCTCAAAGATAATTGATGAAAAGCCACCCAATGCAGTGATATTGATTCCCTGTTTCTGAGCGTGTGCCATTGCATTGAGAATCTTGCGAATGGCGGCTTTGATCCGTCGGGTTGCCAACATTTCGGGCAAGAAACATGACTCGACGTAGTAGCCTTCAATTTGTTGTCCGGTAATACTTGTGACTGTGATGTGGTCTACTGTTTGTGGTGGGGCACTGCACCAAAAGTCCAGCCCTTGGTCGGCATATTCTGGAAAGCCTAAGTCTTTAGCGACGGCTTGGGCATGTTCTAAGCTGGTAAGGTGACCGATAAGACCAAACATGAAGATTTTACGAGTTATGCCTGTTGAGCAGAGGGTAGAAGTGTTAGATGACAACAATGTCTAAATAGTTCCTTATACACAATAGTACAAAATTGGGACTAGGGATCGGTTATTGAGGTTTTAGGCTTTAGGCTTTAGGCTTTAAGCTTTAGGCACTAGTTCCCTCGTCCCCCATTCCCCTCGTCCCCTTGTCCCCCATGATCCGCCCCCATCAAGTTAACTGGACACCTTATCTATTTCTCGCACCTGCATTACTGTTACTGGGTTTGACGGTATTTTTACCAGCATTGCAGGCTTTTTACCTGAGCTTTACCAATTATGACCCGATCGCGGGCACTGCAAGTTGGCAAGGATGGGCTAATTTCGATCGACTATTGAAAGATGAGGTTTTTTGGCAGACGATTAGAAATACGATCGTCTATCTGTGTGGAGTAGTACCGATTCTGGTATTTGCGCCGCTCCTACTCGCAATTTTAGTCAACCAAAAGCTCAAAGGCATGAGTTTCTTTCGAGCGGCTTACTATGTGCCTGTAATTATTTCGATGGTGGTGGCGGGAATTGCCTGGAAGTTTATCTATGCTGAGAATGGCTTACTCAATCAACTATTGAAAGTCATTGGTGTTTCGGCAATTCCCTGGCTGACTAGTCCTGGTTTAGCCTTATTTAGCGTGATGGTAGTAACCATTTGGAAAGGGTTGGGTTACTATATGACCATTTATTTAGCGGGACTGCAATCGATTCCAGCAGACTTGTATGAAGCTGCGGCGATCGATGGTTCGGATAGTTATACTAAACATTGGGATATTACTATTCCCTTGATGCGTCCTTATATGTTATTGGTTGCAGTCATATCAGCGATCGCTGCTACCAAAATTTTTGAAGAAGTCTATATCATGACTCAAGGTGGGCCGCGCAATAGTTCTAAAACTGTTGTTTATTACCTGTATCAACAAGGTTTTGGTTCGAGCAATCCCGATCTCAGTTATGCTTGTACGATCGGCTTGGTCTTGTTTTTAATCATCTTTACTTTGTCTTTAATCAATCTTAAATTATCTCAAAATAATGTTAATTTACCCTAACAGGGACACTGTAAAAAATCGCGAGTGCCTACTATACAATTGTCAAGAAGTTGAATACCAAGTCGCTTGGATTTGGCAGAAATCTCTTCAAAAGGAACGAATGCTCGATCCAAATTTGGCTGATGCGCTAGTTCTCCTCGAACATCCACCTGTGTATACGCTCGGTACTGGCTCTAGTCTGGAGTTTGTGAAATTCGACCATATCCAAACTGAATATGAATTGTATCGAGTCGAGCGCGGTGGCGAAGTTACTTATCATTGTCCAGGACAAATAGTCGCTTATCCAATTCTCAATCTTCGTTATTATCAACAAGACTTACATTGGTATTTACGGCAATTAGAAGAAGTTGTCATCCAAGTTTTAGCTCTACATCATCTCACTGGAGAGCGAATTAATGGGTTGACTGGTGTCTGGCTAGAAGGTCGTAAAGTTGCTGCAATTGGCATCAAAGTCAGTAAATGGATTACCATGCACGGTTTTGCTTTGAATGTATGTCCAGATCTAAGTGGATTCGATCGGATTGTACCATGCGGAATTGTCGATCGCTCAGTTGGCAGTATGGCTGAGTTTATTCCAAATATTAATCTCGATTTAGTACGTCAGCAAATCATTAAAGTGTTTAGCGAAATATTTAAAGTTAATATATTAGAAAATCAAGATTTTTAAACTTACAATTAATAGTGGTAAGCTGTTTTACATCTAAATCTTTTGACTGAATCCCTTACAGCAAAGGTTCTAGAGAACAAAAAGAGTGTTTTAAATGTTTGACAGCTTATGGTTGAATTTATCCGATATATATCAATCCTCGATCGGTAGCTTAACCCCTCAATGTGTACACTTTAGCAATTAGATGAGTCGATGGTACCGCTTAGAACTCAAATAAGATTGCCATACATCAATTTCTGTTCTAGTATACATTTGCTACCATCTCTCATCTCCCTCGATCGTAATTCTTATGACGCAGCAGTCATTTCAAGACTTTTCTACATCACTCAGCACCAAGCGACTAACTGGATTAGAATAGTTTAGTCGCCATTTCCAACCAAATTACCCGTTCCATGGCTCGAAAATCTAAATCCTCACCCACTCGTCAGCACAATGATACCATTAGCAGAGCACCCAGCTCAGATGGTTTAGCAATCTCAGATCTGCGGATCAGGCTAGAATTTTTAGAGCGGGACAACGAAAAGCTGCTCAAGCAAATCGAGAAAAGACGGACAGAGCTGAAAAACTTGCACGAGCGAATTCGAGAAATTGGGGTAGAAATAGCCCAGCGGAGTGCGCCGATCCTCCAACAACTCTTGGAACTAGATCGACAAATTCATGCCGTGTTTACAGAGATCTTTAATGGTAAAAAGTTGGGTAAACAGACTCGAAAAAATATTGAGAAAATTTACTATACCCTTCAGATATCAGGATTAATTAGTCCCAATACCAATCGCAGTCAAACTTCGGACGAGCCAGAACCAGAAGATGAAGACGATTGGGGTGCGGAGGATTTTTTCGGTCGTCAGCAACAATCTAGTTCTAATTCGGAGGTAGAATCTTCCTCGCTCGATCGAGATGAATTAAAAAAAATTCGGCAAATTTTCTTGAGATTGGCAGATGTTTTTCACCCCGACAAAACACTTGATGATGCAAATCGAGAGTACCGTACCGAAGTAATGAAAGAAATCAATCAAGCTTACCAGGCTGGAGATTTGGCGAAGTTACTCGCGATCGAAAAGCAGCATCAAATGGGCGAAATAATCGATCGTGACAGTGAAGACGATCTGGCGCGGAGATGTGCGCGGATCGAACAGGAAAATGAATTCCTCAATAGCCAATTTGCCAACCTCAAACAAGAAATAAAATTAACTAAAAATACTCCAGAAGGATCGATCGTTGCTGAATATAAAAAGTTTACTAAATCTGGAATCGATCCGATCGGTGAGATGGTTGCCCAGACAGAATCACAAATCGAGATCATCGCTGAAGTCCATCAGTTTGTAGCCGATTTTCGTGACAAAAAGATGACAATCAAAGACTTTATGAAAGGGCCATCTGTCTTTCAACAAATGCAGCAAGTGTCACCAGAAGAAATATTAATGGAGTTGTTTTCCCAATTTTAGCGATCGTATTATCTGAGGTTACTGCTTTTTAGAGTTTGGCGCACCAAGCACAAATCGAAGTAGCTCAATGAGTTTGCATAGTACTAATTCGGTGCTAAGTTTATGGACTCTGGTAAATTTAAAGTTGCAAGATAAATTTCTTGACGATCGATCTCAAACTGAAAAATTTCCCATCATCTGTTTCAGTTCGATCGATTAAACCCCTTCTACCCAACGAAACGATCGCATTACCCACATCTGACGGGGATATATTTAGAGACTCGTTTTTGGGTCGCGGAATATGGAGGCAGGAGAACGCCTATTGCAATTTAATCAAAGTTGTCTTTAATTTTCATAGTGATAGCGGGCTTGTAAAAATTGGATAGATTCATTTTGGACTCGATAAATTAATCGATGCTCTAAATCTATTCTTCGCGACCATATATTTGCTTCCATGAATTTTAGTGGTTCTGGTTTACCAATTCCTGAAAATGGATCGATGCAAACAGATGCTACTAGATCGAGAATTTTGTTAGCTTTTTGAACATCTTGTCTATACCACCATTGCAAATCTTCTCTGAAGTCTTCATCAAAAATAATCTGCCTTTGAATAATGACTATTTCTGGCTGAGAATTTTCAGAGCGATTTTTATCTTTCTTTTTAGCGGACAATTCCCAAGTCCTCACATAACGCAGCGATTGATTGTGATGGGTTCTCTGGCTCTGAATGGCTGTAGCCTTGAAGATCTCTTTGTTTGGCTCGGTCGATCGCCCGATGCAACCTAGTTGCATTGGCTGGAGATCTCAGTAGATAAACTGTTTCTAAGAGACTGCTGAGATCTGTTTCGGCAATAAGAGCGACGTTTTTATCGGTGCCGTCTCGTTTGACTATGATGATGTCTTTACTATCTGCTACACGATCGAGCAGAGTGTCTAAATTACTTTGGGCTTCGGTATAGCTAATTTCGCTGCTAGTCATACTGTAGTGTCCGAGTCTCGTATGTCAATTATAACTTACTGCTTGTTGGGGTATGGCGATCGATTACCGACCGTACCTACGCGAACGATAATCTTGACAGGGTACAAAGATGCTCCTCAATATTGCTGAGTTTTGAGAGCCAATTAGTGGAATGTGGATTGTATGTACGATTGTGCATATAATAGATGAATGGCCTATCAATGAGACAAAAACAAAGCAGCAACGAACCTGGGTAAGCACGGGATTGATTTTGCCGATGCAGTTGCTGTGTTCTCAGACGATCTCGCGATCGCGACAATAGATGAACGATTCGAGGAATAGCGATTTATTACCATTGGGCTAGATGCACTAGGTCGAGTGCTGGTGGTGGTGTATACCTGGCGCGATCGAGAAATTAGGTTGATTTCAGCTAGATCGGCGACCCGTCAAGAACGAAGACAGTATGAAGAGGGATAAATCATGGAAGTAGAACACGATTCTGTAGAAGTAGAATACGATTTCAGCCAAGGGAAACGAGGTGCTATCGATCCTATTGGTGCAGGAAAAACGCGGATTACGATTCGGATTGATGATGATGTTTTAGAATGGTTTCGGGAGCAAGTTGATCAAGCAGGAGGAGGCAACTATCAAACCTTAATAAATGAAGCACTGCGAACCCATATTCACAAGCAGCATGAGCCTCTAGAATCAACTTTGAGACGAGTGTTACGCGAAGAATTGGGACAAACTCGTCTAGCTTCAAATTAGCAGTTGTAGGTTAGATAAAGTGAAGCGCAATCTAATATCATTGATGTCGATCGTCTCCGGTACGCTACGCGATCGATCGATAATTTTGACAGGGTACAAAGATGCTCCTCAATGGAGATTACCTCCGGTAGGCTGCGCCAACGATCGAGGCTCAACCCAACCTACATTTCTCATTCTTACACCAGATCGCGCTGAAACCGCTCTAAAATCTGATTGACGAATGTTTCGCCATCGATCGGTGATGTTTGCTCTGAGGCTGAAATGGCCGCATCGATTTTCGTTCGGATATCTTCAACCCATACGTTCTCAGCTTGTTGTTCTTCCTCTAATTCTGCCAGAAACCGAGCCGCGATTCTCCTGATGGAGAGGCTACGCCAACGCATCTTGTCGATCGACTGGCAGTTGTTCGATTTGAGCTATTACCTGTTGAAGCAATTCTGTCATAGTTTACACCGCAATTTACTACAGCTTCCTAATTTTACCCGATTCTCTCTTGTGACAGACTACGCTAGCCAGTAAAGCGATCGAATAGACTACGCTCGACCGATCGATAATTTTGACAGGGTATAAAGATGCTCCTCAAGGGCGATTACCTCCGGTAGGCTGCGCCAACGATCGAACCTCAAACACTGGAATTGTTGAGTTTCGAGGGCTTCAACCCAACCTACAGGGAGAAATCTAGTTACTTATGCTGCCTACTGTAGTGTAGCTGCGCTCTCGATCCTCCGGCTTAGATTTAACATTAACCTCGACATCGAGATCGAAAGCATTCAAGAACTTAAACAACCTTTCTAACGAATACCCCCGAAATTGACCTCTGACCAAAGCCGATATCTTAGGCTGGTCTATTCCCAACACTTCAGCCGCTTGATACTGATTTAAACCTTTGGCTTTAATCGCCTGACTCAATCGCATTACCAAATGCGCTTTGAGCAACATCTCCTCTGGATTCTCATACCCTAAATCAGCGTAAACATTGCCACTGCTAGAAGTTACAGTGTTTTCTAAATCTTCAGTCAGATCGTGGTTAGTTGTCATAATTAGTCTGATGATGCTCTTGAGCCGCTTTGAGCCTTTGTTCGACCATCTCGATATCTTGTTTGGGTGTCGCTATGCCGCTTTTAGACTTCTTCTGGAAGACGTGGAGGACGTAGACGGCAGATTCAAATCGGATAGTGTAGACAGCACGATAGGTATCCCCATCAAAATCATCGATAACTTCCAGTACCCCAGCACCTTTAAAACCCTTCAAAGGCTTGGTGTCATCATGCTTTTGACCTAGTTGAGCCAGAAGTAAAGCATAACCCACGTTATCTTGCACTTCATCGGGCATGGCTTTGAGGTCTTTTTTGGAACTGGCGATCCATTCGAGTGGCTTCATTATTGATTTTATATCCTGATGCCAAAATTAGCATCATAAATTACACAATAATTATCGCACAAGGGCTAAAAGTGCCTAACACACCAAAATTTGTATCGATCGATCATTCCGACAGGGTATAAAGATACTCCTCAATAGCGATCGAGCCTCAAACACTGGAATTGCTAAGTTTCGCGGGCTTCAACCCAACCTACAGGGAGAAATCTTACTGTCGCAATTGTATAAGTAGTAAATTACTATTCTGTAGAGTGGGGAGTATTGATACTCTGATTGATGCTGAAGGGGTGGTGATCGATTAGCGAACGTATGACAGTTTCGGGAATGGCAGATTTACAGCCTAGCCAGATTGGGTCTAATATTTAGATAATTCCCAAGTTAACCCACATGAAAAAGACTTCAACCCCATTTGCCTTGATAGCAGTTCTTTGCCTTGTTAATCCAGTTAGGGCAGAGAAAGATAAATCACCGAAGCCCATTGAAAGTAGCATTAGTTCTGGGCTTGAAGTGTTGACACAGCCCGTGAATGCACTTGCTGGAGAAAAATTCACTATAGTTACGAAGCCAAGACTAGGTTTTAGGGAAGGATCGAAAATGTATCAGCTAGAGCAACCCATAGCTACTTTTATTGAATCTTTTGGCCCAGCGGAGAAGATAACGAGTCAGACAATTGAGACAGGCTTTCTTGCACACACAAAAACACACTATTACATTAACGATGGGATATTGATCACAGAAAACAAAGATGGCGTGCTCGTAGGAATAATATTCCGCATGAGTGCGACTAAAGCAATGCTATCCGCAAAAGTAAAAACAGCAGAGGGCATTACATCAGGCGCATCACTGCGAGAGATTACGAAAATATATGGTGTACCTTTTAAAAAGATAGAACATAGTCTTCTAGGTTATTTAAGTACGAAAATTCACTATAAATATGCGGATGATGTTATTTCCTTTGAATTCAGGGATGGCAAGCTAGAAAACATTGGACTAGCAGCACAATACCTTCCTTATCTACAGCAATAGCACTTCAGATGTAGAATCTAGTTAAATAACACTAACGAGGAATATTAGATTGTGGTAAATCGTATAATAGTTTTCATCGCTTGGGTTCTATCTTCAATATCCTTCGTAATTGCGATCGCCGGATTAGCAACTCCTGGTGCTGGCAAATTTATCTCACTGGCTTTTGTTGGATGGGCGTTAATCTTTTTCCCTCCGCTCTGGAAAAAGACAATGAAATATGATCTATCAAAGAATATTGGTATTAGAGTATTTGCCTTTTTTCTCTTTCCGATTATCTCCATCACGATGGCTGCGATCGGTGGTTATCAGCCAGTATCAAGTACTGTAAGTGTTTCCCCATCACCAATCAATCCAGAAGTACCTAAGTCGTTACCACAGAATAAAACCCGACAACCCGCAACAAGTTCAATTGCTGTTTTACCTACTTCTAACCAATTACCAAGTCCTTTAGTAGTCAAAATTGGAGAAGGCTGTGAACAGTATATGATCGATGCCAGTAGCAAAGATCCGAATGTCACACGAAATGCTTTCACTGCTGGAGAAGAGTATGTAACCTTGTGCCGATCGGTTGATGAATTTGTGGCTGCTGGTGTCAAGCACCCCAAAGCTTTCAAAACCGCCGATCCCGAAATGTTGAAGAATCGTCTTCTGAACGTCTGTCAGGATTTACCACAGTACAAAAAGGAGCCTATTTGTGTTGAGACGTTGGCTGCACCAAAACTAACTAAGTTAGCTCATCTTTCCGTTGATGATTCAGGCTCCGAGACACCAGTACCAGTTACGATCGATGGAGTATCTGTCATGGTGCAAGGCGGATATTTTGTCAATGTATTGGAGACCAAGGTGAATTTGGTGAAGGTTGAGCTGCGCGGACGTGACGTTGACGGGAATGATTTGAGTTATAAAGTTGGGTGGGTAGATCCGAAATTTGTAAAAGTTCGCTCGTTCAAAGAATGAAAATAATGCAAATCCTAAAAACAAGTATTGAAGAAAAGTAGGAACCTGATGTAGTCCTATCGAGTATGTTGTTTTAGCACCTGCTTCAAATACTTCCTTGGATGAGACTTGGGATTTTGCGCCACCTGTTCGGGTGTGCCAACAGCGACTAATTCTTCCGCTTTATTACCACCTTCGGGGCCGAGATCGTTGGCGTAGCCTACCGGAGGTAATCGTCCAGTCACATTGGAGATGATTACCAAATAATTGGAACTACTCCCGATGCTGTAATATTTCGATCGCAAGTCAGAACACTAGCCTCTGCTCCCTGATTTTTCAGGATTATCGCAGTAGCTACAATCTGTCGATCGTGCATTTCATTGATACTGAGCAAAGTATTTGTAATTTCAACGATTGCTCGATCGAGTGGATAAACAACAATTCGAGGATCTCCATTCACTGCGGTATGTAGAGCGGTGACTGAAGGGATAGACGTTTTTCCTCGTTCGACAATAAAGGCTGCTTGGGCTAAAGCAATCGCTGGTAAAATTAATTTACTTTCTGAGTTTTCCAAAACCTGCTTTGCCGAAATGCCTAGACGAGAATTACCTTCTAGAAACCAAATCAACGCATGAGTATCAACGATGTATTGCATTTCAAATCAAGTCGAGATCGTCTAAATCTCCGTGAAACTCAGCAATTGTAAAATCTTCAGCAGTAGATTGGTTTTTGCCGGAGAACATACCTAATGTGATAAATCGATTCATCGGATTGGCCTCTATGGAATCCAAGAATGTAACTATCACTTTACTCGAGCGAATATTTGGCGGAATTTCCGTTAGTTGAATAATTCCATTTTCATAAGTTCCAGCGATTGATTGCAACATATTTGCATTCCTGAAGTTAATGGGTATATCTATTCATCCAGTGTTTCTAATATCCTAGCTCAGAGATTGAGCTTTTTCATCCATCAACTGCTTTGTATATGCTGGAGCGAGATCGATGATTACTATTTTTTTCCAGATCGAGCGTGTTGTTTGAGCACCTGCTTCAAATACTTCCCAGTATGAGACTTAGGATTCTTCGCCACTTGTTCGGGTGTGCCCACTGCGACTAATTCTCCCCCTTTATTACCACCTTCGGGGCCGAGATCGATCGTCCAGTCGGAGCAGCGAATCACGTCGAGGTTGTGTTCGATGACGATGATAGAGTTCCCCTTATCCACTAGTCTTTGCAGCACGTCGAGGAGCTTGTGGACATCGTAGAATGACAATCCGGTGGTCGGTTCGTCGATGAGATACAAGGTTTTTCCGGTGGCGCGTTTGGAGAGTTCTGTGGCGAGTTTGACGCGTTGGGCTTCGCCGCCGGAGAGGGTGGGGGCGGTTTGTCCGAGTTTGACGTAGCCAAGTCCGACATCGACGAGGGTTTGCAAGCGGGTGGCGGCGCGGGGGATATTTTGGAAGAATTCTAATCCTTCTTCGACGGTCATATTGAGGACATCGGCGATCGATTTACCCTTATATTTAACTTGGAGGGTTTCGCGGTTGTAGCGTTCGCCTTTACAGACATCGCATTGGACGTAGACATCGGGGAGGAAGTTCATCTCGATGATGTTTACCCCTTGTCCGCTACAGGCTTCACAGCGTCCGCCTTTGACGTTGAAGGAAAATTGTCCCGCTTTATAGCCGCGTGTTTTGGCTTCGAGGGTTTGGGTGAAGACTTCGCGGATGGTGTCGAATACGCCTGTATAGGTGACGGGATTCGATCGCGGCGTGCGACCGATCGGCGATTGATCGATGATAATGACTTTATCGATCGCACTTATCCCTTTCAATTCATCGACATCTTTGGGGAATGGTACTCGTCTGGTGAGATGGTGTTGGAGTGCGGGGTGCAGGAGTTCATTAATTAGGGTAGATTTTCCCGAACCAGATACTCCCGTAATTGCGACTAATTTGCCTAAGGGAAACTCGACATCAAGGTGTTTGAGGTTATTCCGGTTGGCGTTTGTGAGGATTAAACTGCGTCCATTTCCTTCTCGACGTTCGGCTGGTGTCTCAATTCCCAAGCGTCCCGATAAATACGCACCTGTAATCGAATCTTCAGCACTCAGGAGCGCGTTCAAATCTCCCTCGACGACGATATTACCACCATGTACGCCCGCACCTGGGCCGATATCGACGAGATGATCGGCGGCGCGAATGGTATCCTCATCATGTTCGACGACAATTAGGGTATTTCCCAAGTCGCGGAGTTTGGTAAGGGTTTGTAATAGCCTTCCGTTGTCTCGCTGATGTAAGCCAATACTCGGTTCGTCGAGGACGTATAATACTCCTGTCAAACCCGAACCGATTTGGGTAGCGAGCCGAATCCGTTGCGCTTCACCACCGGAGAGCGTCATCGCGGCTCGATCGAGTGTGAGATAATCTAGACCAACATTGAGCAAAAATTGCAGTCTGGCGACGATCTCTTTGAGCACTAATTCGCCAATTTTAGTCTGCTTGGGCGTGAGTTCTAATTTTTCGAGTCGCTCCAAACATTCATCGATCGCTACACTGGTAAAATCAAGGATGCCATACTGTCCGAGTTTTACCGATTGAGCTTCAGCTTTTAAGCGATTCCCGCCGCAAGCTTCGCAGGGTTGATTGGTGAGGTATTGTTCGAGCTTTTGTTTTTGCAGTTCTGAGGCATCATTGTACTGCCGATCGAGTATTTTTACTACTCCCTTAAACTTGCGATGCTGGTCTAAATCTTCCATCCAAATCGGTTCATCTCGACCGAATAAAATTAATGATTCCTGTTCGGGAGTGAGTTTATTCCACGGTGTATCTAATGCAAATCCGGCGGCTTGTCCTAAACTATATAATAGGGATAAATAATAGGAATTATCTTTTTCCGACCAAGGTGCGATCGCATGATAGACCGCAGCTTGTGGATCGGGAATAATTAATGTTGGGTCAAATGTCCGCGAACTACCAATCCCATGACAAGCGGTACAAGCACCATAGGGCGAGTTGAAAGAGAATAATCGCGGTGATAATTCTTCCATTACTGCACCGTGTTCGGGACAAGCAAATTTCTCGGAAAAGACTAATTCTGAAGGTAGATCTGGATTGACTTCTGCACCTTCGTCGGTAATTAGTGAAATATTGGCAATCCCATCGCCATGACGCAAACAAGTAGTGAGAGAATCTGATAAGCGAGATTCGATCCCTTCCTTATTAACCAATCGATCGACGACAATTTCCACCGTATGGTGTTGATTTTTATCCAAGACAATTCGATCTGCTAATTCGCGAATTTCTCCATTGATTCTGACTCGGACAAATCCTTCAGATGCAAGGCTGGATAAGACTTTTTGATGAGTACCTTTTTTACCACGGACGATCGGTGCTAGGATCTGAAACTTAGTTCGATCGGGGAGATTGCGGATCCTGTCGCTCATTTCATCGATCGTTTGGGGTGCGATCGATCGATCGCACTGCGGACAATGAGGAGTACCCGCGCGACCATATAATAACCGGAAATAGTCATAAATTTCGGTCACAGTCCCGACAGTCGATCGCGGATTATTAGAAGTAGACTTTTGATCGATCGAGATCGCTGGACTCAAACCCTCGATCGCATCCACCTCCGGCTTATCCAACTGTCCCAGGAATTGCCGCGCATAGGCACTCAGCGACTCCACATACCGCCGTTGTCCCTCGGCAAAGATCGTATCGAAGGCGAGGGACGATTTGCCCGAACCAGACACCCCCGTAAACACAATCAATCGATCGCGCGGTAGCTCTAAACTAATATTTTTGAGATTATGCTGTTTGGCACCACGGATGCGAATGGTGTCTCGGTCATTTGAAGCCATAGGGATCGAGCTGGTAGTTCACAATTGAGCAAACTTCTGTTTTAACACAATTATTTGGTGTCTTAACATCTTCGCTCATAAATTACCTGTAAGCTCGCGATCGTCAGCTCTGGCTCTGTGTGGGTAGATAATTGGATTCGGACGATATTCGTGGGTAGCGTTGTTTGAGTAAGTGTGCATCTACTAGGGCAATCGCCTCATCTAACAGTAAGTTTGTTAGATCTAACTGACGACAGGCTGCTCTCAAGTTAGCAATATCTCTGGCTCTAGTTTCAGGATCGGGAATTTTAAACTCGTTATTCATGACTAATTCCAATTACGTTGAATATCTAGCAAACTAGCGATACTCACATTTAACGATGCTTGAGTTTGGGCGATCGATCGATACACTAGCTCTAGTATATCATCTGGAGCAGTTGGTTGAGATTGGTAAATTCTCATGAGCAAGTTGTGTAGCCGAGAACAAGATGATACCAACCTTTCTCGGATATTCTGGAGTTCTTCTAATTCGGGTAATGTTTCGGCTGTTTCACCGATTTGATGAATTAAGCTAAATTCCATTGCTGTGCAGGAGTCAAGGCACTCAAGCACTCAACTAGGCTGCGTTGCAGTGTGAAAATATTAGCAATGGCGGGATCGGGTAATTTTGCCACTGATGAATCGATCGAAAGAGAAACTTAATTCATTTAAGAGTAACATCTTGGCAGAGATTATTCTTTCATAGCTATTCTATTTAAAATGTTTAAATTTTGAATGCGTTTAACATAACGATCGAGCTAAAATCCTTGGTATTAAACATTGGTGCTCATGCGGCAGCCTAACACACCCTACATCAAGATCGCCTCAAAGATCTCAAATGGGTTATGTAAATTGGTAAATATTTCGAGTTCGACACTCCCGCGATCGGATATATGTCTATAATTCTTGTTTATTCACGGTAAATAAACATAGTGGCTACATTAGAACCGAATTCCCCGCTCCGCACGCCTTTATACGATCGCGCGATCGCACTCAACGCGAGAATGACTGCCTTCTCTGGCTGGGAAATGCCCGTCCAGTTTAGCGGGATTGTCCCCGAACATGAGGCTGTTCGCAATGGTGCGGGGATGTTCGATATTTCCCATATGGGTAAATTTACGCTACGGGGTAAAGATGCGATCGAGCAACTTCAGGGTTTAGTTCCGTCTGATTTGAGTCGGCTCCAACCTGGGCAAGCTCAGTATACGGTGTTATTAAATCCGCAAGCCGGAATTATTGATGACATCATTGTTTATCAAGAGGAAGCAGGAAATGTAGTTTTAATTGTCAATGCGGGGACGAAAGATAAGGATAAAGAGTGGTTATTGGCTCATTTAGATCTAAATCGGGTCGAGTTTGAGGATCTATCTGCAAAGCAAGCTTTAATCGCCGTTCAGGGGCCAGAAACAGTCCGCCATCTCCAGCCCTTAATCGATATCGATCTGACTCAGTTAACCAATTTCGGTCATTCCGTAGCTCTTATTTTTAAAAACCCCGCCTTTATCGCTCGGACTGGCTACACTGGCGAGGATGGATTTGAAATCATGGTCGCTCCCGAAATTGGAGTACAACTATGGGATGCGCTACTCGCATCTGGGGTGACTCCTTGCGGCTTGGGAGCGCGAGACACCCTCCGATTGGAAGCAGGGATGTGTTTGTACTCTCAAGAGATTAGCGATACAACTACGCCCTTAGAAGCTGGCTTAGGGTGGATCGTTCATCTCGATACGAAGGGTGATTTTATCGGGCGCGATGTCTTGGTGCGCCAAAAAGCAGCAGGAGTCAGCCGGAAATTAGTCGGGCTGAATATGCAGGGTAGATACATTGCGCGGCATGATTATCCGATCGCGATCGATGGTCGAGCAGCCGGAATTGTCACTAGTGGTACCATGTCGCCGACACTCGGTCAAGCGATCGCGCTTGCCTATGTTCCGACAGAATTTGCTAAAATCGGGCAGGTCGTAGATGTCGAAATCAGGGGCAAACTTCACCCCGCTACAGTAGTCAAAAAACCATTTTATCGATCGACTAATCGGGTGTAAACCGTTGACAGTTGACCAGAGGAGCGAACTGCAATTATCGATTGGCTCCAAGACAAGAATTACTCGATCGCGTTATGCTATCAGCATTTACCCCCGATGTGGATGTCCTGGTTGGCTCGACAATGCGATCGAGTATTACGCCCAAAACAAATCGCGATTTTTGAAGCCTGTGCGATCGGGTTAATCTCCGCTCTGGCTGCGGTTAGTCTCAAACAGTCGGTATTGTGGTTGGAAGGCTGGCGGGTTGGTTTGACGGAAATCTATCCGGCTTGGCTGGTACTCCCGATGATTGGGATTGTTAGCGGGGGTTTGAGTGGCTTACTGGTGGAAAGATGCGCTCCAGAAGCGACAGGCAGTGGTATACCTCAAGTCAAAGCTGCGCTGGGGTATGTCCCCATCGCCTTAGATCTGCGGGTGGCGGTGGTAAAATGGCTGAGTACCTTTCTCTCGCTTGGTTCTGGATTAGTTTTGGGGCGACAAGGCCCTACAGTGCAGATTGGTGCAGCCCTAGCCGCTCAATTGAGCTATTGGACGAATACTTCTCCCACCTATCAACGTCAATTAATTGCCGCAGGAGCGGCGGCGGGGCTAGCTGCGAGTTTTAATGCGCCGCTGGCGGGGGTAATGTTTGTCATTGAAGAACTCTTGCAAGATTTGCCCGATCTAACTTTGGGAACGGCAATCATCGCTGCCGTAGTGGGTGGGGTAGTTTCCTTGGGGCTGGGTGGGCGCGGGATGATTCCTGACTTGAGCAATATCCAGCTCCAGTTTGCTGTAGCTGAGATTCCGTTACTAATTGTTGTTGGTATTCTGGGTGGATTGGTGGGCGCGATTTGCAATCGCAGTTTGCTGGCAAGTTTGCAGTTCTATCACGATCGATTTCACGGTCGATCGTTAGCCGTCAAAATCGCTGGAGCTGGCGGTATGACTGGGATTATTACTGCTATATTACCAGATGCCTTACAAGGCAGTAGAGATTTAAAAGATTTTTTAGTGATTGGTGATATCCAATGGCAAACCGCAGCCTGGATTTTGGCGAGTCAATTTTTGATGTGCTTAGTCGCATTTGGTTCGACGGCTCCAGGGGGGTTATTATCACCGAGTTTAGTTTTGGGTGCCGCCTTGGGAAATTTAGTAGCTACAAGCATTCAAAGTGGCTATTACAGCGATCTACTGCCCTTTAATCCGATTCTGAGTTCGCCGACAGTGTACGCTTTAACGGGGATGAGTGCTGTATTCAGTGCCATTACCCGCCGCCCGATGATAGCAGTCGCGATCGTCTGGGAAATGAGTGCTAAGTTCAATCTAATATTACCCCTCATGATTGGCTCGGTGGTTGCCTATCTAGTCGCCGAACAGTTATTTCCCGACTCTATTTATCAACATTTACTCACCCGCAAGGGGATTAATATCGAACGTCCAAATTTAGCAGATCGACGCTGGGAAGGTTTAATCGCCGCTGACATCATGCAACGACGGGTGGAGACACTTGCTAGTCAAATGACGATCGATGATGCCATAGAAGCCTTTGCGCGTTCTCACCATCGCGGATTTCCGATTTTAGATCGGGGTATATTAGTCGGCATCCTCACTCAGAGCGATCTGGGTGTCCTCACTTCCCAGCTTTGGGATCGCAAGACCCCCTTGAGCAAAATTATGACGAGGCGGATAATTACGGTTACGCCCCAAGATCCGCTCACCTCTATCTTGCATCTATTAGATTGCCATCAAGTCAGTCGTTTACCAGTCATTGAGGGGCGTAAACTGGTGGGAATCATTACCCGTGCCGATATTATTCGCTGTGAAGCCGAGCGGGTAAGTAGTAACCACTTCCTCAAACCCCAGCCCAATCCCTCCTATATCGTCTATCAAACTCGATCGCCAGCTACGGGTAAGGGGCGGTTACTGGTACCCCTGACCAATCCCCACACTGCCGATAGCCTACTTCGACTGGCTGCGGCGATCGCCAAAGAACACGACTACGAGTTAGAATGCCTCTGTGCGATCGTCATCCCTCATGCCAGTTCCCCCACTGAAACCGCTGTAGACATTACATTTAGTCGTCAACTGTTAGAACGAGCCACCGCCCAAGGCAAAATCTGGGATATTCCGGTACATACTCAAATCCGCGTCGCTCACGATCCGGCTAGCACTATTCTAGAAACAATTAAAGAGCGACATATCGATCTACTCTGCATGGGGTGGCAGGGTAAAACCGCTACTCCAGGTCGGATTTTTGGGAATACCGTGGATACGGCAATTAGACAAGCTCCTTGTCCGGTAGTATTAATTAAATTGGGTAAAAATTTACAAAATATCAGCCAATTATCAGTAACAGAGCTTCTAACTCCGCAGAGTGCGGTAGAAGCTCTGTTACGCCTGACTAATCTCAATCGGTGGTTAGTGCCGATTTCTGGCGGCCCCAACATGCAGTATGCTCTAAAGTTATTGCCAGCTTTAGTTTCTTTCAGTCGCGATCCTGAGATTTACCTCTGTCAATTTTTCGACCCTCATCAGACTCAACCAGATCTGAATAACTTGAATACAACCGCTAATTTTGTGCGGGAGCATTTAGGTATCCCTACCACTATTTTGGCACTCTATTCTGATGCGGTCGCTGCTACGGCGATCGATCTTGCCGCCGAAAAACGATGTGATGTGATTATCTTGGGAGCGAGTCGGGAGGGTTTACTCCAACAGACGATCCAAGGTAATATTCCCGAAGCGATCGCGCAGGGTTCCGATTGCACGGTTATTGTAGTCAGAGAGGCAATTTCTGAATGAAATTAGTGGATGGTGACGCATATTTTAGCAATTGTAGTGGCTAGTGGATTTGAAGTGCAAAGTGAATAGCTGCTCGATCGAGACGCGGAACATGCTCATCTCTGGTGGAGACAACGATCTTAGTTTTTCTACAAGTGCTAGAGATCGAGATGCTTGGTAGTCGATCGCTAGAATACATTTTGGCGATCGATAGAAATGCTATAATCTGGCTCAAGAATAAGTATAAACACTTAATAAATCTAGCTCGATCGGCGGTTGGCATATCAACACCGATCGGGTGCTAGAAAATAGTTTTATTCCCAACCAAATAAACTACCCAAAAATCATGCTCGGCAAGTATTCGCATTTAGGAATTTTAGGTGGTGCGATCGTTTCATGTGCGATTGTGGTGCTAGTAGTCACCGCACAACTGGTTTCACCACAACAAGCCACCTCAAAATCACTATATGTCTCATATCCTCCAGCCGATTATCAGACTGCTGCCGATCGAATTTTTCTGATTGGTAGTGCGCCCAGTGTCGGCAAAGTATCTGTAAATAACAAGTTTGTGCCTCGCAGTCAACAGGGACATTTTGCACCTGTGTTCGATCTCAAAGTTGGCAAAAATACCTTCGAGGTTAATTATCAAGGACAGTCTAAAACTATTGTCGTTACTCGCTCCGCCGCTAAAACCGCTACCCCTAAAGACAATTTTGCACCAAATTCGCTAGAGCCTCAAGGAGACATCGCGCTGATGCCTGGAGAACTGGTATGTTTTGGGGCAAATGCACCAACTAAAGCTAAAGTTAATGTCAATGTAGCTGGACAAGATATCAAGCTCCAAGAACAAATTAATCAGATAGATTTACCTGATAATAAAGCCGCCTTAATCGATAAAAATCAACCCCAAGCGATGTATGGTGCCGGGCAATATTTGGGGTGTGCGATCGCTTCAGCCGCTGCGGATTTGGGCAATCCTACCTATAAACTAGAAGTGGGCAATCCCCCAATTACTGTCTCTCAAGCCGCACCTGGAAAAGTCCAGATCTTATCACCATCGAACTTAGACGTTGCCGAAGTAACTGTCGAAAGCGGTATTACTCGCACGGGTGCAGGTTCGGATTTTAGTCGGCTCACGCCGCTACCTAAGGGCACAAAGGCAACGATTACCGCTCGTCAGACAGGCAATAGTAATGGCACGCCAGCCAATTGGGTACGGCTTGATTATGGTGGCTGGATTCTCGCCAGTCAGGTGCAGGTAACTAGTGGTGTGACAGTACCTCCCACAACGATCGTTAAAAGTGTCATGAGTAAAGAGCGGGAAGGATCTACTGATGTAATTATTCCGCTCCAAGTACCAGTACCCATTACCCTAGAGCAAGGCACAAATACCCTCACCCTAACGTTGTACAATACCACCGCCCAGACAGACATTATCCGCTTCAATGATAACCCTACCGTTTCGCGGCTAGATTGGAAGCAGAGCAGCCCTGGAGTGGTGCAATATGTATTTAACCTCAAATCGAGACAACAGTGGGGTTATAAGCTCAGATACCAAGGTAGCAACCTAGTTTTGTCGCTCCGTCATCCCCCCAAACTCGATAAAAGTAACTTCAGCAAACCCCTAGCTGGCACCAAAATTTTACTAGATCCCGGACATGGCGGGAAAGATTCCGGTGCAGTCGGGCCAAATGGTTATACCGAAAAAGAGGCTAATCTCTACGCAGCCAAATTGCTAGCAAATGAGCTATCGATGCGCGGTGCGTTGGTATATCTATCACGGGAATCCGATAAATTTGTCGAACTGAGCGATCGCCAGACAATTATTGATAACCTAGAACCTACCCTCGCTCTATCGGTTCATCACAACTCGCTTCCTGACGGTGGCAATCCCGATACTAAAGGTTTTTCTACCTACTGGTACCACGCTCAAGCTCAGAGTTTGGCCATGTATCTCCACAATTATGTGGTCAAAGATACGGGTCGTAATGCTTATGGTGTATTTTGGGATAACCTCGCCCTCGCGCGTCCAGTATCGGCTCCCTCGGTGTTGCTAGAGTGGGGTTTCATGAGCAATCCGAGTGAGTTTGAGCAGATCTCCAATCCCCAAGAGCAGCAGAAGATGGCGAAATCGATCGCTGACGGGATTACTCAATGGTTGGTAGCGGCTGCAAATTAGCAACGCCAATGACAAAATCATCACATCAAACCCTTACAGCGAGGGAAACAGATCGCAAGATGGGTGTCATCAGTTATGATAGAGAGCAGTATTATATAAACTCACGGAGCTAATCGATCGATGGGAACATTAAAAATTGTTGTTAATATTATCGTGGCAGCATTTCTGCTAGTATTCATCTTTGGTTTCTTATCCAATGACCCTTCACGGAACCCCAACAGCCGCGATCTGTCTGAATAATATAGTCAGACATATAGCCAAACATCGGGAGTAACAGCGTGGAGAAAAAGTCATGTCAGTATGTAGGTCGGCGAACCTGGAAATTCGCTCGGTATTTATTACTATTGTCCTACTGCGCGATCGGCATTTCTCTACGTCCTGTCCTAGCCCAACCGCCAGTACCACCGAAGGCACCATTAACTTATACAGTCGTCCAAAATGGCAGCCAGCCGCCGACTACTAATATAGCGGCTCCATCTGGAACGATCGAGCTAAATGCCGAGCAACAAGAATTCGACCAAAGTACTCAAGTCATTACCGCTAACGGTAAAATAGTTGTCCGCTTCAATAAAGCACTACTTAGAGCCGATCGATTGCGCGTCAATCTCAAAACCAAACTAGCCACCGCCGAAGGTAATGTCTCACTGATACGCGGTAAACAAATCCTCTATGGGGCGCAGTTTGACTATAACTTTGAAGACGATCGTGGAAGTATTTTAGAAGCCAGGGGAGATATTTATCAACCCACATTGGTATCCGATCTCAATATAGTCCCGACGACGACTACACCTACCACCACCACCGCAGGCGAAAAAACTTTTACCGAGCCGCTATTGAGCGATCGATTACGCAACGACCAACCATTTACCGATATCAAAAATACTGGTAGTATCGGTGCTAGCACAGACAATCGAGATATTGACTATCAGCCAACGCTCAAACCTAGTGGTACGATTACCCGTTTGCGCTTCCAGGCTGAGAAAGTTGACTTTTTTAGCGATGAACGGGTAATCGCTGAAAAAATTAGAATTACCAACGACCCATTTTCGCCACCAGAACTGCAAGTCAAAGCCGATCGAGCGCAGTTCAAAACCCTGACTACTGAAGAGAATGAGCTAACGCTGAATAATCCACGGGTGTTGGTGGAAAATAACTTAGATTTGCCGTTCCCACGCGATCGATTTGTCTTCAATAAACTTGGCAAAGATGCCAATCCTTTTAATATCGGATTTGATGCGACCGATCGTGGTGGCGTCTATATTCAAAATAAATTCTACCCAGTTTTCGATCCGAGATTTCAACTGACGATTACCCCTCAATACTTTCTCCAACGTGCAGTTACTGGGTTGAAATTTTTCGATCCTTCAGTATTTGGAGTTACTACAACTCTAGCCGGAAATCTCGGTCAGGATACAAATATTCAAGCTTCCGCAGCACTATCAGGCTTCGATCTCAATAATTTTAATAATAATTTTCGGGGACAAGTTGATGTCAAACAAAATTTGAGTTTACTCGGTTATCCTCATCTACTAGTCGGACAGGCTGCCTATCGACAACAGGTTTTTAATAGTTCTTTGGGATACCTAGATGTCCAATCTAGCTTTGGTGCTATCTTAACTTCTAGTCGGATTCCGGTCGGCAATACAGGTGTTAATTTTGATTATCTCGTTGGCGCACAAGCTATCAGTGCTAATACCGATCGACTAAATTTGCTCGCTGCAAATACCCCTGTGGGATTGGTGACACTAAATCGCTATCAGACATTAGGAAATCTGAATAAAAGTTTCCGAATTTGGGAGGGGAAAGCGTTACCCGCAGATCTCAAGGAAACCTATAACTATAGTCCTACTCCTGTCGTTCCCTATCTCCAGGTCAATACCGGAATTAGGGGCGGATATAATAGTTATAGTAATGGTGAGAATCAAACATTTTTAGGTTACAACGTTGGACTCCAAGGACAATTTGGTAATTTCTCCAAATCGAGTTTTGACTATACGGGGTTTAATTTAAACTACTACCAACAATTTCCAGGCAGTAGCTCACCATTTCTATTCGATCGGTTCGTAGACAATCGTGTCCTATCAGCAGGAATCAACCAGCAAATTATCGGCCCACTTAAATTAGGCATCCAGTCATCTGTCAATCTCGATAGCGGACGACAACTTAGTACGGACTATTATTTAGAATATAGTCGTCGTACTTATAATTTTATTATTCGTTATAATCCAGTTCTAGGCTTAGGTTCGATCGGGTTCAGATTAAATGATTTTAATTGGGATGGAGTTACATCGAAATTTTAGCATCCTCATTACCTGACTAGAACCCTGGTGCGTTACACACCCAACCCAAAAATGAGCCGATTGTTTAGTTTGTCTTTATGAATCCTCGCCAACTAGCTTTATTTGCACTCAAAGATCTGGAGACTGGTAGCTTTACAGATATCGTAGTCGATCGATTATTAACTAAGTTTCAATTATCAGATGTCGATCGACATTTGTTTACAGAATTAGTCAATGGCATTGTCAGACGCAAACGATCGCTAGATGCGATTATCGATCGATTAGCCAAACAACCCGCTCATCGTCAACCACCCAATCTCAGACAATTACTACGACTGGGACTATATCAACTCAGATATCTCGATCGCATCCCTGATTCTGCTGCTGTCAATACCACTGTAGATTTAGCCAAAGCTAACGATCTGACTGGTTTAGCTGGAGTAGTAAATGGAATCTTGCGGCAATATATTCGGCTCGAAGATCGGGGGGAAGAGGTACTAAATCTACCTGAAGATCCGATCGGTCGTTTGGGCACTTTATACAGCTTTCCTGACTGGCTCGTCGCACAGTGGTTGGCAGAATTGGGTGCGATCGAGACCGAGCAATTATGTCAAGCTTTTAATCAAGTACCGAGTATCGATCTCCGTATCAATCTACTGACAATCGATAAAAGCATTTTACCAGATGCTCCGCTGACAGAAAGACTGCAACAACACCGCACCAAATTAATCGAACTGTTTCAAACTGTGGGAATTGAAGCTATTCCTATTCCCAATCTCCCGCAAGGATTGAGATTTGTCGGAAATGCTGGGGCGATTAGTCAATTACCTGGTTATCAAGAAGGATGGTGGACGATTCAAGATAGTAGTGCCCAACTTGTCACTCATTTACTCGATCCTCAGCCACATGAAATAGTCATTGATGCTTGTGCTGCCCCAGGCGGAAAGACTACCCATATCGCTGAATTGATGGGCAATACCGGACAAGTTTTAGCATTAGACAAAACAGCTTCACGGTTGAAGAAATTGCAGCAAAATCTCGATCGATTGCAATTGAATACAGTTAAAATTTTAACTGGAGATAGTTGTGGATTTAGTGAATTAACTGATACTGCCGATCGAGTATTGTTAGATGCACCATGTTCGGGATTGGGTACTCTCCACCGTCGGGCTGATGCCAGATGGCAAAAAACACCCGCCCAAATTCATGAGTTAGCCATCTTACAAGCAAAGTTACTCGCCAATACAGCTACTTGGGTAAAACCTGGAGGAGTATTAGTATATGCCACTTGTACGGTATGTTCGATCGAGAACGAGGATATTATCTTGCCGTTTTTAAAAACTCATCCCGACTGGCAAATCGAGCTACCACCTACTGATTCTCCACTCGCTAGTTTAGTCACTGGCGACGGTTGGATTAAAGTCTGGCTGCACCGTCAACAGATGGATGGCTTTTTTATGGTAAAACTGCGTCGATCGGCTGCTAGAGTTGAATAGTTCGGTTCAATCTTGCATACAGCACTTCCGGCTGTCAGGAGGTACACTTTTTTATCCTTAGCCTACTTGCTGAATAGCTTTCATGAACTAGGCTATACCTCATAGCTGCCGGAAGTGCTGTAAAGTCGATCGCGATCTTCGGTCATCGCTGTTCGGAAATTATAACCACTCCTGCATCCTCTAAATGACCTAATCCTATTAATCCTCAAATCCTAAAAATCCCGATCCTCATGGTGGGATGTGGGAGAATGCTAGAAATGCCAGCGTGGATTCTTCATGGACAAAGCTACAACCCCAATTCTCGCAGTCAGTCAGGATGAGAGCAATAATATCCTCTGGCGGGCTTGTGATACCTTTCGGGGGACGATCGATGCTAGTGAGTACAAGAACTATCTGCTGGTGATGTTGTTCGTTAAGTACGTAAGTGATTCATGGACGGAACATTACGCGCAATTGCAAGAGCAGTATGGCGACGATCGGGAGCGAATTCTGCGGCGGTTGGAGCGAGAGCGGTTTGTATTGCCGCCTGATTGTCGGTTTGATGATGTCTATACCAAGCGGAATGATACTAATCTCGGCGAGGTAATTAACAAGGCATTAGAGCAGATTGAGGAGGCTAATAAACAGAAGCTGGCGGGGGTGTTTCGGAATATTGATTTTAATAGTGAGGCGAATCTAGGGTAGACACGGGAGCGGAATACGCGATTGAAGATGCTGCTCGAAGATTTTGCCAATCCTAAACTAGATTTGCGCCCATCACGGATCGGCAATCTGGATATCATCGGCAACGCCTACGAATACCTGATTGCCAAATTCGCCGCCGGAGCGGGGAAGAAAGCGGGGGAATTTTACACGTCTGGGGAAGTGTCGAATTGATGGCGGAACTCGTCGCACCCCAGCCAGGAGAGCGGATTTGCGATCCTACTTGCGGTTCGGGTTCGCTGTCGATCGAATGGCTCTTGCCTACAATCTATAAGTGTTTGTGGTCGTGAAAAATGGATCGTCTATTTAGGGCTTGCTGAAGATCTCAGCAAGCCAATCACTGCAAGGGTTTTGAGCCTTTTTTCAGAAATTAAGTGCAAGGTTTTGACGTTGAAAGGCTCAGAACCGTTGCACTCGATCGCTTGAATCTGGCGATCGAGTGAGAAT
>NZ_JBGSQZ010000247.1:0-6391 GCF_041737865.1 Chamaesiphon sp. | reverse complement strand
GTTCTGTCTCTTTTACTACTAATATTGACCGAGATCCCGTCAAGGCTTCTCATTCACAATATCTGCAAAAAAAATACCGAATTGAATTTAAGGCGCACACACATGTCTGGGCTTAAAAAAACTTTTGTCCGTCAATCAGATATAGAACACTATTCCCAACTGTTTTCTCAAAGCTATGATGAAGCAACTTGTCTTCGTTAACAGCAAAGGATATTTTTAGCTGTGTTTGAAAATTTTCTTGATATAGTAATCGGTTCAAGTCTGTTGGTATTTGATGTTTATAGTGGGCTAATCTACATCCAAAACTTTTGACAAAGTATTTGTAGAGGTTTCTTTGCTCATCCGCAAAGTTGTCACCATAGACTTCTTTGAAATTTATAAATCGCTGATTCAATACTAAATCTCTATTGTCACAAACATAATCAATAAAACATTCGTATGCTTTATCAAATGGCTGAGTGAAACCATTGTTGCACGATGAACATAAAATTTTGTCGTATTTTACAAGTTTTGAATTAGAGCCTTGTAAAGGTATTAAAGAATCATCTTGATGCAACAAGACTTCACCCTTTTTGTATGAACCAGTCCCATTTATTTTGACAATATCGCTCTTTTTGATTTTGTGTTCTGCACTATCCGCAAGTTTTCCACAGATCCAACAGTTCGTCATACTTGAAACTTAAATACTCGTTCACACTAAGTATAGCAGTGCTATTGTACTAAGACTAGCTATGATAGGGTTGAGACAGAAGATCAAATTGCAGCGTAAATTACTCTGTTTGTCAACTCATACAAGATCGTCATGCTTCTACAAGCTCAATTTCGATCCTTTTGCCGAGAATTCTAGCGGCTTTACTCAGCGTATTGAGCGTTACTGAAGTATTGTCTGGATCTAATAATCGATCTACAGCAGCGCGGCTAGTGCCCATTGCCTTAGCGACACTCGTTTTAGTCATGTGTTTAGATTCAATTTCCTGCTGCAATTGCCACGCAATGACTCTTTTAATTGCAATTTCATTAGCTTCAACTAGTAAATTTTCCTCATCCAAAAAGTCATCGAAAGAAGAACCGATATGGGGATTATTATTTGTCATTTGCTGCCTCTAATTTTGATTTACGATCGAGAGCTAATTCAAGATCTTTTTTAGGTGTCTTCTGAGTTTTCTTGATAAATGCGTGTAACAGCACCATCCGTCCATCGTAGATACAGAAGATGATACGAGCAATGCGATTACTCGATAAGTTAGATCTCACCTCATATAAGCCTTTACCCAATGGTTTGCAAGTAGGCATCCCAATTGGCCAGCCAAATTCAACGGTTTTGATATCAGAACCAATAATGAGGCGGTCTTCTTTGTCTAAGTCTTTCACCCAATCCCTGACAGGCTCATTACCAAGACTATTTTGATAAAAACAAGCAGGCAATATTTTTTCGTCCATTAACTCACATCGTATCAAAAATGGTACGATGTGGCAAGACTTCAACAAAGATCGATTACTAGCTCTTCGAGAGGAACTACCATGAACACTCTCTTCCTCACTTGGCAAGATGCCGTTTCCCGCGCCTGGTTCCCAATTGGCAAACTGACTCATGATGGTCACAGATATTGTTTTGTCTATATTCAGGGCGCACTCCAAGCCCAATCGGTAGCTAATTTTCGTCCCCTGTTAGCATTTCCAGAGTTCGATCGGGCCTACACTTCGATCGAACTCTTCTGGCCATTCGCCAACCGTCTCCTCAATAAATCGCGCCCCGAATATCCAGAATTCATCGACTGGCTCAACCTCGACTCAAACGGCAACCCTGGATCGATCGATCCGATTACCCTCCTCGGTCGCAGTGGCGGAAAACGAGTCACCGACAGCCTTGAAGTCTTCTCAATGCCAGATCGTAACGCCGCTGGAGAATACGAAATTCACTTTTTCACCCACGGACTCAGACATTATCCTGCTTCAGCCCAACAGCGGGCGGCCGAATGTACCATTGGTGAAGAATTGATGCTGATGCACGACATCCAAAATGAGTATGATGCTAACGCCTTAATGTTACGGACGATCGATCGACACAATATTGGTTTCTGTCCGCGCTATTTGGTCAAAGACTTTTTCCAATTAGTTGGCAAACAGCCCCAAGCAGTGAAAGTAGTAGTTGAAAAAGTCAATCCGGCACCAACGCCGCTTCAATTTCGATTGCTGTGCAAACTAACCGCCAAATGGACACAAGAATTTCAGCCATTCTCTGGCGATGAATATCAATCGCTCGTTCCAATAGCTGCTGCTCTGGCTGAATGCTGCTAAAACACGATTCTCTAGTGAGGTTTAGTGAGGATAGCCCCCAGCCCCCAATTTTGGGGGCTGGGGGCTTAAACAAGAGGTCTTGCGAGTTGTTTTGCTCAATTGTTCTCAAAATTTACGGTGGATACCGCATCATTATGGGGAATCATACTGGGGAATGCTCTACAATCTCGCTACATGACCACATCAGCAGCCGTTCGCCAAAAACTCGTTGAAGCCCTCAGCCTCGATCTCGTTGGCCCCGATGCCACTGCTGACAACCATTACCAAGACGAAATCATCTCCCAAGCTCCTAGCAAATGGTATCTGACCGGATTTTTGGTGCCCTATGAAGCCAGCGGCCAAGATCGGAGCGGTGATACTGCTGACGAAGGACTCGAATTAGATGCTCCCACAAGTAGATCCAGTGAAGACGAAAATACGCCGGAAACTGCATCGGCTAGAAAGGCTCTATTTCCATCATCGATCGGACTTAGCTTCCTGATTGGTGACAAGACTACCAGTGTGGATCTAGAAGTATATTGGGGCGACTATCTACCCCTTAAATCAGACGGCAAGAGCGAAAATAAAGCGAAAACCGACAGATGGCAACGTCAGCGACAATTACAGCGTCTGAGCGTTACTCTTACCGACTCTCCCAAGCCCATTACTCTCGACGTTCCCCATAGCGACGGACTTAAACTCGCCATCTCCAATCGTCCCGTTAACGGCACTACCAAGCTACCTGCTGGCACTAGAGCAATTTCGATCTTTCTCATCAACCATCGTCGCCCTAAACCTGATTGTGAGAAAGATACAGGTTTCATTTTTCAGGCTCAACTCACCATCCACAATCGCGATGGTTTCATTCCTCGCCCCGATTTGCGCGATCGACAAATTGAAGACGACGATGAGCGGATTGCCGACTTACAATATCGCGATGATTATGAATTTGCTTGCGGGCATAATGTGTCGGCTCTAGCCTTTCCCGACGCTCGGAGCCGTTGCACTCAGATCTGTACCGCCTGGATTCCCACAGCCGAAGTTGAAAAGGTAATTGCTACCGACTTACCAACCGTCGAACTGGGGATGGAAAAGATCGCTGATGCTGAGACGGCTGAATCGATTCGCACTCTCATTAGTCCGATGGTGCAAGTTTACACCGATTGGATCGCACAGCAATCGACGATCCAACTTGCCGATTCTTCCCGTGCGGAAACTGCGGCGGAACTGCTGCGCCGCGCCACCATCGTCAATCAGCGGATCGCTGCTGGCTTGCAAGCTTTAGACGATCCTGATGTTTTGACAGCTTTTCGGATGGCAAATCGATCGATCTCCACTGCCATTCGTCAGCGCAACACCCACAACAGCGATGAATTGCCAGAATCAGTTAAAGCTCCCACATGGCGACCATTTCAGCTAGCGTTCCTATTAATGAACCTAGTTGGCATCGCTCAACCAACAACGATCGATCGGGAAATCGTCGATTTACTCTTCTTCCCCACAGGTGGCGGTAAAACCGAAGCCTACCTGGGATTAGCTGCTTTTACCCTCGTCCTCCGTCGCCTACGGAATCCAGGCATTGACGGGGCAGGAATGAGCGTTCTGATGCGTTATACTCTTCGCCTGCTCACCCTCGACCAACTCAGCCGCGCTGCCACCCTCGTCTGCGCCCTCGAACTAGAACGCAGTAAAGACCCTGCCAAGTTGGGAGTCTGGCCATTTGAAATCGGGCTGTGGGTGGGTTCCGCTGCTACTCCCAATGAAATGGGCAAACATGGCGATAAAAAAGACCACACTGCCCGTCAAAAGACGATCGATTATCAAAGTGGCAGAACCCAAAATTCGCCAATTCCCCTCGATAGTTGCCCTTGGTGTGGGTCTAAATTTGACAAGAAATCTTTTCAACTCCGCCCGACTGAAGCCAATCCCCTCGATCTCAAAATCACTTGTAGTAATCGCCAATGTGACTTTAGGGGCGATCGATTCTTACCAATTGTCACTGTTGATGATGCCATTTATCGGCGGCTGCCCTGCTTTCTAATTGCCACTGTCGATAAATTTGCCAGTCTGCCGTGGGTAGGACGCACGGCGGGATTATTTGGGAAGGTTACTAGCTATAGTGTTGATGGATTCTATGGTGCTGCTACTCCCGACATCAAAGGTAGTAGTCGGCTTTCACAGGGATTATTACCACCGGATCTAATCATTCAAGATGAGTTGCACCTAATTTCGGGGCCGCTCGGCACGATGGTGGGACTATATGAAACTGCGATCGAAACTCTCAGTTGTCGGACGATTGATGGTAAAGCAATTAAACCCAAGATTGTTGCATCTACGGCTACTGTGCGCCGTGCTACCAGTCAAATTCGCGCTTTATTTGGACGCGACCAAGTAGAAGTTTTCCCACCCCCTGGAGTCGATTACCTACGGTAGGCTACGCCAACGTCGTCACTCTTTCTTTGCCCAAACCGTTTCCGCTCAAACGAAAAATGCCCGTCTCTATGTGGGAGTTTCAGGGCAAGGACGAAGTTTGAAAGTAGTGTTACTGCGTACCTATCTGGCACTATTAGGCGCGAGTCAGAAGTTATGGGAGGCAGAGAAAGGAGCGAGAAACCAGAATAACCCTGTCGATCCTTACATGACATTAGTGGGGTACTTCAATTCCCTGCGGGAACTAGGCGGTAGTCGGCGGATTGTCGAGGATGAAGTGCGATCGCTTTTAGAGGCATATAGCGACAGGAAGCGAGAGACAGAAGCAATTGGCTGGTTTGCCGATCGCAAGATTGCCGACGATCCATTAGAATTGACCTCGCGGGTGAATACTAGTCAGGTGGCGGAAGCTAAGGGCAGACTAGATAAGACTTTCCACGGGAGCGATCGCAAACATGCCGTCGATGTCGTGTTGGCAACCAATATGATTTCCGTCGGTCTAGATATCACTCGTCTGGGTTTAATGGTAGTCCTCGGACAACCTAAAACCACCGCCGAATATATCCAAGCCACCAGCCGCGTCGGACGCGATGACGAACGCCCTGGATTGGTGATTACCTTGATGAATATCCATCGACCGCGAGATCGATCGCATTACGAGCGGTTTCAAGCTTGGCATAATACCTTCTATCGGGCGGTAGAAGCCACTAGCGTTACGCCATTTTCACCACGGGCGATCGATCGAGGTTTAGCTGGCATTACCGTCGCCCTCGCTCGTTTGGGATGCGATCGACTCACAGCCCCCAAGCAAGCAATTCAAATTAACCAAGAACGTCAAAATCTTGAATTTGTCGCTGAGGCTATTTCCGAGCGGGCAGCGAATCACGATAAAGAATTGAGCAAAGATGAGGCCGAAACACTGCGATTGCACATCCGAGCGGCTGTAACCGATCTATTGGATGATTGGGAGCATTTAGCCACCGAGGAACAAGGAAAATTGCAATATCAGAAAGAAGTCGGTGATGCGCCGCCATTACTTTACGATCCGCTCGATCCCGAACTGCTCAAACAAAATCTTCGCGCCAAAAAGTTTAAAGCACAGCGGAGTTTACGCGATGTCGAACAGTCTGTAGATTTATGGATTCAACGTCCCGATGGTCAAGATTTTGGAGATGAGTCATGAAGTCTAAACAAAAACGTCCCCCAGATGGAGAAATTCGTCAAAGCCAATTACTGTCATCCTTTGGCCCTGGCTCGATGGTCGATTTACCAGAAGCCTCGGTGCTAATTGGTGGCTTAAACTATTGGAAATTCGATCCTCAACAAAAACGCGAAATAGTTGAAGAACGCCTGAGTACAAAAATCTGTGAGAAGTTACGCCATCGATATCCCGAACTCGGTAGTGTCAAACTCTACGAACCACCAACTAGCAATCGCGATAGTAATAGTGGCAATGTCGGAGTCAAAGCTTTTCAGTTCCCAATTTGGTTTGTCGCTCAAACCGAAGAAACTTGGACATCCCCAACCAGAAAAGTTTACCGCACCCGATTCGTGACAAGTTAAGGCGCAAGTGCAGTTGTCAAGCAGGGTTGAGCGGATGGCTCAAAAAAGAATGACCCTTCCCTGTTCACTCGATCTGGGAAGGGATCGATAATCAATTTCTTGAATGGCTTTCGGATAGATT
>NZ_JBGSQZ010000242.1:0-13321 GCF_041737865.1 Chamaesiphon sp. | reverse complement strand
AAAGCCAACTAATTGGCTAGTTTTTAATAGTAATTAGCTAAGATCCCAATCCGAGCAATGAAATACAACAAATACGTGAGGAAGTATGAAGCGATCGAAACCCATGTGGAGTATAGGATCTAAATTTCCGGATGGGTCTATTACAAGTAACCCGAAGACAGGGTGCAATTTATAAAACTCTCAATGCTCTACTACGCAAGCAAGGTGCAATTGACTTTCTCTCAGGAGAAATTATCCGAGATGTCAAAGTGTTTGATGGAGAGATTGAGTCTCATCATGTGTTTCCAGAGGCTTGGTGCAAACAGCAGGGAATTCCAGCCACTCGGTACAATTGCTTGCTAAATCGGACTCCACTCAAAAAAGATACAAATCGGTTTATCGGTTCTCAACCGCCATCAGTGTATCTAGCGCGATTGGTAGAGGAGCAGGGTATTTCTAAACAGCGATTGAATGAGATTCTGCGATCGCACTATATCGAGCCGAAAACATTGTGGAGTGATGATTTCGATGCTTTTCTAGATTCGCGAATGGGAGATTTATCACTATTAATTGAGGAGATGATGGGCATCATGTTATCGAGGGGAAACCTGGTTGGAATGAAATAGAAGTTTAGACCCTGTAATTGTCCTACCGAAAGTCAAGTGAGGAGATTATGAGCATCATCACCGTCCGTTGCCGTTTAGTTGCTGGAGTCAAACAGCAGATTAATAAAAAAAGCATTGAAAATTCCAGTGCAGAAGAGCAAATTTTACTACAAAATCTCTTAGATGAAAATAAAGACGAGGATGCAAAAGTCAAAGCAAAAATAAAAAAGAATACGTTTATAACTCTAGCTGAATCTAGTGAAGATGTTCGCCAACAACTTTGGCATTTTTTTCTGACAAGTTCCTCGTTGACAGATAAATTACTCGATCGACTATCCCAACACCCAAACTTTCAAACTTGGCTGCAACAAGGCAATCTGCCTGATGATGAACTTAAAGCTTGTTGGCTGGAACTCAAAACTAGCCCTTTGTACGATGAAAAACTGCCAGGAAGATTTTTCTCTTCAGTCCAATCGATGGTTAAGATTATCTATGCTAGCTGGCTAGCACTGCATCAGCAAAAGCAGCGCAGGTTTGACGGTTTAAATCGATTAACAGAAATAGTCTATAGCGATGAAGCTCTACTCGAAATGTGCGATTTAACCTTCGCACAACTACAAGAAAATGCAGAATCGATGCTTTCTGAAATAGACAAAGAGATCGCCAATTCTGAGAAACTACTATCGAGAATTAATCTATTATTCACGAAACACGCAGAGCTTCCAGAAGAAGATATCACTAGTCGTTCGGCGATCGCTTATCTAATTAGACATGGTTGTAAGATCGAACCTAAAATCGAATCGACTGAAAAGTTCAAAAAATGGTTTAGAACTAAGCGAAAGGAAGCACGGAGATTAGAAAAACAACTGGCAGGTCATTTTCCTAGAGGAAGAGATGTCCAAGATAAAACCCTCAAAAGCTGTTTAGAAAACATAAACAGAGATGATTTTGCTGACGATCTAGAATACATGTTATGGCATAATCCGATTTCTCGAAATGCACCGCCGCTTCCACACCCGATCGAGTTTAATACTAATACAGATCTCCGCTGGTTCAAGCTCTATCGTAAGCAGTATAAATGCAAACGTACAGCCACAGGGAAATCGATCGATTCTATAGAATTAACTCAGCGATTATTCGTTGAGTTCAACGGATTAACCAAAGGAACTAATTATGTTTTTGAAGTTTATTGCGATCGTCGTCAGTTACCTCTGTTTCAACATTTTTTCAAGGATTATCAATTGAATTTAAAACCTAACAAGCAAGATAATAAGCAACAAGAGACGTATTCATCAGGTCTATTTATTCTCCGCTCTGCCCACCTTCTATGGGAACGGCAGGAATTTCAAGATCGCTATCGCCATAAGAGTCTAACAACTCAGACTGCAAATGAACCCTGGAATACTCACCAACTATATCTTCACTGTGCGATCGAAACTGACTTATTAACCGCTGAAGGTACGAGTAAAATTCAACAGCAGAAAATTCAAAAAGCTAATAACACAATTGCCAAACAATCAACAAATGATAATCCGAATGTCAAGGAACAACAAAGTCTCAAGAAAAATCAAACCTCTCTGGCTGCACTCACAAGATCCTTGCCCAGACCTAACAGCCCGATCGCGCAGGTTAATCCTCAGATTATAGTTGGTTTAATCTTCGATCCGGTTAAGCCAATTTATCTGGCTGTGGTCGATGTAATCACAGGGAAAACTGTTGCCTATCGTAGTACGAGACAACTATTGGGGAAGAAATACCTAAAACTCAGCGAATATCGTTTGAAACAGCAGCACAATAGCCGTCATCGCCGAAAACAGAACCAAAAAGGACAGTTTCGTCAACTTACCGAATCGACTCAAGGAGAACATTTAGATCGACTCTTGGCAAAAGCCATAATTAAAGTTGCTCAAGAGTTCAAAGCAGCCAGTATTGCCTTACCACCCGTAAATAATCGCATTGAAAAAATTCAAAGCGAATTAGAAGCCTATGCGGAGGAAGAAATCCCCGAAGATATTGGAACTCAACAGGAACTCACTCGCAAAACATCAGTAGCGATCCACAAATGGAGCTACAACCGCCTCTCAGGAAATATTAGAAGTAATGCTGCCAAGCTCAATATCGCTGTCGAAATGGGAGCTTTACCGTCCCGTGGTACTCTAGCCGAACAAGCTACAGCGATCGCCATGAGTGCTTATAATTCCAGACAGCACAGCAATAGATAATCGACCTGGATCTAGATCGTAAATTTGCTACAATATATTTGCGCCTCTATCGATGCTCCATGAGCCGCTCGATCGAGAAAAATGGGTGAGTTTGCCGTCTAACGGTGCTGCTTTCCGACCCTGGCATTCTGTCCGCCCTTTGTGCTGCTTCTCTTGGACTTGCGAAAGCTTGTTGGTGAGAGGGAAAAGTCATAATCTAAAGTCTCATCTTTTTACTATGACATAGGTGGCGCACCCACGCAACAAGGGTTCAGCTTTTATTTTATAGAAGTAGAGACTTTCCTCTAGCGACAGTGCCGAAGCGATCCCGTGCGAGGGATATCTACCTAAATTTTGCTACTTGACAAACCTATAGCGAGGTCAAAAACACTAGAAGGTCTGCCAAATGCTTAAATCTCATATACAGCCTTGGTTTTCTTGTTTGGCTAACAGATATTTTTGAAGTTCGAGAGAGACAAATGCACTACTCGCGACAGCTTTGCCAAATGCTGTCCCACAAACTTTGATTACCAAGCGCGTTTGAGATCGTTGGAGTTGCAACACTCCTTCTGACTAAAGGTAGTTTGAAAGGCTTTTGCACGTTCTGGAGTTGCCACGCACCTTTTGACCAAAGGTATAGCTATTGTTAGGTTATTTAGTCGCAGAACTCAGGTTCAATGTGAATTTTTAGGTAGGTTGAGAGGAATGTCACCTTCCCAATCTTTGAAAGATTACGACTGAAGATATTAATAATTATCTGAAATAAATTATTTTGTGGCAGAAGCTAATTAAAACTGAAATTTGACTGCGATCGAGTCGGTCAGATTTACATCAAAAAACAACAATCCGCTCTTAGTATGGGTTTAGAGCGGATTTTGGACATTAACTATGTAAAACTGACAAATATCGATGAAATGTACAAATGTACAATCATAGATACTTATAAGCGGGAGATGGGACTCGAACCCACGACGTTCACCTTGGGAAGGTGACATTCTACCACTGAATTACTCCCGCAATCTGCATTAATATTAACATAAAACCCGCTCGATCGTCTACAACTATTTTGGGCAGATTTACTGATGATTTATTACAATTGGAGTAGTTTGCTTTGTTGGCGTAGCCACTGAGGATCGGCATCACAATTATAACAAGACATCAGCATTAACTAATTGTTATGAATCAACTGCATCGGATCTCGTTGGCGCAGCCACTGAAAATCAGCATCATTGCTCATCGAGGTAGAACGGCTACAGTTAAATCTGAGAACACAATTGAAGCTTTTCAAAAAGCGATCGAGATCGGCATTCCACAAATTGAGTTCGATCTACGAATGTCTCAAGATGGATATATAATTAGTTATCACGATCGGTCTATTTTACCCAGTGGCTGCAACTCAAGCGATCGGCTGGAGATTAAAGATCTTCGATATCACGAACTTCAATTAATTGCTAGAAATAAAGGCTTTGAAATTCCTTTGTTTGAAGATATTCTCAAGCTGTGTAGCGATCGGATCGTGTTGGATATCGAAATCAAAGAAGAAGGCTATGAAGAGCAAATCATTGCACTGACAACTCAATATTTAAAATATTCCAATTTTGTACTCAAGTCATTCAATGATGGCTCTGTTCGGAAAATCAAAGATTTAGACCCACAGATTAAGGTTGGGTTATTACTCGGCAAAGTTACTGGTAGGTTTCCTTTGCTCAGTATTTTAGCTCAGTTTTTCCCTGAATATAGAATCTTTAAAACTGGAGCAGATTTTGTCGCACCACATTTTAGATTGTTAAGATTTGGATTTTTGTGGCGGATGAAGTTATTAAAAAAAGAAGTTTATATTTGGACGGTTAATGATAAGTGGCGGTTGGCTAAGTTGATGAAGAGTAAATATATCTCAGCGATAATTACTGACGAGCCAGAATTGGCGTTACAAGTTCTCGATTCTCTCCAGCCGACGCGGAGCATCACCGATGGAGAATCGAAATTGCTAAATAACGTGGATGATTAGTGATACAGCACTTCCGGCTGTCACGAGGTACACTTTTTTATCCTTAGCCTACTTGCTGAATAGCTTTCATGAACTAGGCTGTACCTCATATACTTGGCACGGTCAAAGCTTGCGCTTTTGATAAAAACACGATCTATCGATAATGTCCCCATACCCGACAGCCCACACCCCACACCCTAACCTCAAATTATGACCGTGCAAAGTATAGCTGCCGGAAGTGCTGTAAGCCTAGATCCAGGGTACCGATAAAGGGCACCCTTACAGATAACTTGTGTAGGGGTGCCCTGTCTTGTCGTTTTTTTATGCGGGGGAACCCCCGCATAAAAACGCCGCTTTATGGGTACCCACGGGTTGTAGGTAGCAATTTGGGTGATTTATACATTGCTGCTGGAGGTAATTTAGCCGATAATTTCGATCGGTTCGATGTCTTCTGCTGGCTCGAAGCCGAAGATCTGAGCATAAAAATAGAATTCACCAGTCAGAGCGCGTTTGATATTTGCGGCTTGACGGAAACCATGTTGCTCAGTGGGGAACGTGACATAAGCAACGCGGATACCTTTAGCTTTGAGTGCGGCTACCATCATTTCGGCTTGATTTGGCGGTACGACTTTATCTTCCAATCCTTGGAAGAAAGCGATCGGACAAGACAATCGATCGGTAAAATACAGGGGCGATCGATCGTGATAGATATTCGCACTAGCTGGATATGGTGCAACTAATCGATCGAGATACCGCGATTCAAATTTGTGAGTATCTTTGGCTAGTGCGGCTAAATCGCTCACCCCATAATAACTCGCACCCGCTTTGAAAGTATTCCCAAATGTTAACGCGGCTAAGGTAGTATAACCTCCCGCGCTACCTCCAGAAATCGCCAATCGATCGACATCGGCTAAACCCTGTGCTACCAAATAAAGTGCCGCATTGGTGCAGTCATCGACATCGACAATCCCCCAATTACCATCAAGGCGGTGCTGATACGCTCTCCCATAACCCGTACTCCCACCATAATTGACATCTACTACCGCAAAACCGCGACTCGTCCAATATTGGGTTTTGAGGCTGAGTTGGTTGGAAGTAGCGGCGGTAGGACCACCATGACTTTTGACTAGGAGTGGGGGTTTCTCGCCTGGATCTGCTTGGTAATCCTGGTTGGTAGGTGGATAATAGAACGCATAAGCTGTACCCTCAGTAGTCGGAAACTCGATCGACTGTGGTCTCGACAGATAGCCAGGATCGATACTTAGTTTGTTAGACCTTTGGAGGACTTGGCGGGATTCTGTCAGGAGATCGATCGAAATTATTTCATTAGTCTGAGTAGCTGAAGCCGCACAGCAGACGACTAAATTACCAGCCGCGCGCACACTGGATATATCGGTATAAGGCACATTCAGAGGTGTAAAGTGCCCACTGAGGGTATTAATCACCGCGAGATACCAGACACCACCTTGACTATAGGTGCAGACAATCCGATGCTTGCCAACTAGTGCATAGGTAGACATCCCAAATACCCATTGTGGCAGCCCAAATTCAGCCGCCAACTCACAGACAGGCGTAACCGTCCCATTATTCCAGCGATAGAGATTGCCCCAGCCCGTGCGATCGCTGACAAAATATAAGGTATCATCTGAAGACCATTGGGGTTGAAAGATCGCTTCATTCGCACCACCCGCAATCAGTTTTAGTCCAGATAGAAAACCATCATTGACAGTAGCAATTTGAAGATTGGTACCATCCCAAGGTAGATTGGGATGATTCCAACTCAACCAGGCTAATTTAGTACCATCGGGACTCAATCTCGGCGCAGCATAAAAATCACAACCCCCCGCCAGAACGTACACATCATCGGGGTTCGTGAGATTGATACTGACGATCGTATTCAACGACTCGAAGTCTGCCGAATCATGCTCCTCCTGGACGCAAATCAATCGCTGATGAAGCGAATCGATCGTCAAATCGGCATATCTTTTAGTCTTATCGTGGGTAAGTTGACGAACTCGCTCCGGTGTCCGTAAATCCTGAACGTACAAACAATTATCGCCATTATGACTAAAATAAACTCGCTCATCGACGACTGTATAAGGTGCGCCGCCGTACTCATGCACGCGATTTCGGACATTATATTCCGGCGGCGTGATATCGGTAGTCTCACCATCGATGGTGCGCCTAACGATGACGCTGCGCCCTGCTTCTTGAGGGCGGGACTCCAACCAATAAATATCTGTCCCATCGAGGACAATAGAACTAAGTCCGATACTATCAGCCACGATTGCATCAGCAGTAATCGGCGATGTCCAGGAACCAAAGGGAGCTAGTTGCATTTTCGATCGATGTAGAGTGTAATAGCGATCGGCAAAGTAGTACCGATTAAAACTCGCCTACCAGGATTCTAACCGATCGAGTCCCCATTATCGATTATCAATCGCTGAAGATATCGATTAATTGCGCTTTGTTTCTACTCACTAATGTTGGCGATAGTTGTTGGTTGAAAAGAGTTTCATAAGATCGTAACCTAGTTCCACTGGGAAGGCAAAATGGTCGTCTAATTGAATCCCCGCTACAGGATATCGATCGACAACATCGGTAATCAGATCGACCATAAATTTGCGGACTCGATCGCAACTAGGATTTAACCAAGCATGAGGATCTTGCTGACGATTAGCACCTTGAATCCGTTGTATATTTCCATATATATCCAGACTAAGTAATCAATCTTGACGTGCGATCGCAGACTGTGGCGGTACCATCAATCCATACTCAAACCACGGAATTACTCGCATTTTCAATGGTTGAGCCAACTCAATTATTTCGGCTAATAAATCTCGCTCCATGAATGGACTGTGAGGATTATTTATCACCACTGAAAACCATGCAACTTTGGTAATGGTGCCGATGTCGATGTCACCTGCAATAAACGCGGAATCGTGCCGCTATTGTAGACGCGAAACTCACTTGCTACCGTAGCTTCTACGTCCCGTACCGCTTGATTCATCACCGTCGATCCATTTTTATCGGAAACAGACCGATGGAACGTTCCTCTGGGAATCCGCAAAATTTCGCGATCGGTCTCCAACCGCACAATATGATATGGATAATTCCAGGTAAAATTGACTAGATAAAATGTCCTTCCTCCCGATATCGCCAAGAGATTATCTTCCTGGTGCGGATGGAGATAAAACTGCCAGTAACCTCGATCGCTATCGGGGGGGCTGATGGCAGGACCTTGATGGACTACCAAGTCACGAACATTGGACTCAGGGACAGTAATATCAAAGAACCGGACACTCGGCGTATCGCGAAACTTTTTATAGCTCACCATTTCAAACATAGTCGTACCTCACACAAATAATGCCGATTTACTTATGAGCGTCGCACATCCAATTTTGTCAAACCGTTAACTATGGACATTTCACCCATCTACTCCCCATTTTAAGACATTAAATTGGCGATTTACAGGAAAAATAGTCGATCGACGATCGCGAATTGTTACAGTAGGTGCTGGCGATGGTTGCAGTTCGTTCGCGTAGCGTGAGCTTTGCTCGATCGGCTCTAGCCCAATGGGAACGAGGACTACACTCCTGTCGTCAAGTTAAGTATCCAAAAATAATGTCTGTGCAGCTCTCCTCGGAGCCGAACTCTTTGGCGGAGCCTTTCCCCTGGAGCATCGGTTTTTAGTTCGCGCAAGCTGTCTGCTTGCTGCAACGCACAACTGGGTGAAGGATACACATCAGCGCGATTGCAACTATCAACTATCAACTATCAACTGTCAACTAACATACATGAATAGATCGATCGCCGCTATATTGGGAATTGTGACTATTGCGCTAGTTCAACCTGCAACAATAGCTGCCGAGGTGAATGGTGGTCAAGCTGCGGCAGCAAAGAAATATTTCGCGGCTGGAGTAAGTAAGTATAAAAGTGGGGACAATCAGGGTGCGCTCGCCGATTACAATCGGGCGATCCAGCTCAATCCTCGCTACGCGCTGGCATACGTCAACCGTGGGGTAATCCGTTCAGCATTGAGAGATCCCAGAGGGGCGATCGCGGATTTCGATCGGGCGATCGAGATCGATCCCAACTATGCCCAAGCCTACAATAATCGCGGCGCGGCGAGATATGAAGTCGGTGATAAACGCGGTGCGATCGGTGATTACGATCGGGCGATCGCGATTTCACCCCGATTTGCAGCAGCTTTCTACAATCGCGGTGCTACCCGCTATGAATTGAGCGATCGCCGAGGTGCTTTAGACGACTACAATCGGGCAATTGAGATCGATCCTGAGTACAGTGCGGCTTATTACAGTCGCGGCGTAGTTCGTGCTGACTTGGGTGACAAGCGCGGTGCAATCGATGACTATACTCGGGCGATCGCGCTCGATCCTGAGTATGCTAGTGCTTATTACAATCGCGGTGCGATTGAGTCGGAATTAGGCAATCGTCAGGTGGCGACATCCGACTATGAGCAATCGGTATTGCTCGATCCTCAGTACGCCCAAAAAGACTATCGGGTTTCCATTACTTACTATAGTCCCACCATCATCTATAGCCCGTATTATATCGGCGGTTACTATCGGAGTGGGGCGGTTGTTTACTACAACACCGGAATTTTTTACGATCCGTTCTATGGGGGCACATACCGCAATCGACCTCAGATTATCAACATTTATAATAGCCCGATCATCCAAGTCGCTCCCAGCCATCAGCGTCGCGGTGACGGCTCACCACGCACGATTATCATCAGGGAGCGGACTATTAATAAAGCCACAAATGGCATCAATCCTACACCCGTTGGTACTTTCTCCCCCCGCCAAAACGATCGCCAAGTAACCATCACCAATCCAGTCAGTCCTCGACCCATTACCATCCCACGGGAGCGTCGCGATCGCCAAGTAACCATTACCAATCCAGTCAATCCTCGACCCATTACCACGCCATTCGAGCGTCGCGATCGCCAACTGACCATCACTCAGCCCACGATCGATACTGTGCCATCAGAGCATCGCTCCCGTCGCGAACGACCAGAAATCGATCGTCAACCAGTTTTCGATCGCCCTATGCCATCACAACCATTCCGCTCAGAACGCGGACGCCAGGAATCTGCGCCGAATATCCCAGAGTCAGATCGCCATCGCTCCAGACAGCGATAAATGTTGGTGAGATCGGATCTAACACTAAGTTGTTTGCTGATAAGAGATCCCCGACTTCTCGAAGAAGTCGGGGATTTAGCCGCAATGGTTGCAATCTAAAAATTTGGAAGATCGATCTAAATTCTCACAGCCGCTAACTCGCCACATAGTCGCGGAAACTACTATGACGGCGGCGAAAGTGCGATAGAGCTTGATGCTCCAGTTGACGCACCCGTTCGCGACTGAGATTGAGGATTTCGCCTACCTTTGCCAGCGATAGCTCTGCACCACCTTCCAAACCAAATCGCAAATTAATCACATCTCGTTGTTGACGAGTCAGTTCTTCGAGAGTGGATTGGAGTTCTTGGCGGAGTGATTCTTGAGCTGTGAATTTTTCTGGGGAGATCCCACCGTCTTCGAGCAGCTCCGAGAGTTCGGTATCCTGACGCTCGCCAACTTTGACATCGAGCGAGATGGGTTGACGAGAAATATTGAGATAATCTCGAATCTGCGCGGGTTCGAGTCCCAGGGCGATGGCGATTTCGATCGATGTCGCACTCCGTCCTAGTTGTTGGGACAGCTCCCGTTGGGTTTTTTTAATTTTGTTGAGTTTTTCGGTAATATGGATCGGCAACCGGATCGATCGACCTTGTTGAGCAATCGCGCGGGTGATGGCTTGACGAATCCACCAGTAGGCATAAGTAGAGAACTTGTAGCCGCGACTGGGATCGAATTTTTCCACTCCCCGTTCCAATCCCAGCGAACCTTCTTGAATCAGATCGAGAAATTCCAGGTTGCGCTTTTGATATTTTTTGGCAATCGCTACCACTAACCGGAGGTTGGCTTCGATCATTTTGTGCTTGGCTTGATGTCCCAAGCGCAATAGTCGAGCGAGTTCGGTCTCTGTGAGTGTCGATTTACTCGCCCATTCTGTTTGAGTCGGCGGACGATTTAAGGTCTGTTCTAGGCTGTCTTTGATGCCTTGTAGGAGCATCATTTGCTGCACTTGCTTACCGTAGCAAATCTCTTGCTCGTGGGTGAGTAGTGGAACGCGACCGATTTCATGCAGATAGGTCCGCACCATATCGCCTGTAGATCTATGTTGAGCGATCGTTTGAGTTTTTACACTAGGCATGAGTTGCTATTTAACTCCCTTTACAAGTGGCTGGCAAAACTTTTTCTACACTACTATTAGTTCATCTTCACATCCGGCGGCTTGATTTCCGAACGCGATCTAAATCCGAGCGCGTTCGTGTAGTTCTGGCTCTACTGCACGACATGAATCGATTTAGTGGTAGATATGTAATCTCGGCAAGATTTGAGCTGGGGTTTACTCCGGTGCCTTGGGAATTTAGACGTAGATCCGTGGATTAAAGTTCTCCAGTATCTAGAAACATAGCAGTTTGACAGTTCTGAAAGGTTAATTAATCATTAAATTTGCTATCTGCTGTTAAACAAGGTATATCTATCTGACTCATAAATTACTCAATTTTGAAACCACAGAAAGCCTGTCTGTAGTAAACCTACGATAAAACCCAGGACGCCACCGAGATTGACAATACCCTGAAGTTCGCTTTTGACAATGCCTTGAATGCCAGCTTCTAGCTCGGCGGGGGAAGTAGCTTTAACCCGATCGATAATTACTTGGTCGATATTTAAAATCGGGATGACTTGAGCGACAATTTGTTCGAGATCGCGTTCGAGATAGCGATCGATAATGATGGCTAATTCAGAACTAACAACATTTAAAGATGATGTCAAAATTGTCGAATTGCGGAGCCGACTAATCACAACATTAGCAATACCATCCCAATCTGCCGAATCTGTCAATCCTTGAATTAATTCGATGCCTTTACTCTGCGTGTAGCTGCGAACACTGGCACTGATGGTTTTTCTAAGTTGTTTGACTGTAGAGACAGGTAAATTTTGGAGCGAAAGATCGCGTAATAATTCTTGAATGCGGTTGCGAATATTTAGAGCGGTAATTAGTTGAGAAATAATTTGATTGGCTTTTTCGCGATCGTCCAAGCAGAAAGTTCGCAGCCGACTAAGCGCATTTTTGATCCCAAATACATTGGCAACTACCCAATAAGTCCCGCTGCTCTGTTCGCGCAATCTTTCATCGATTACTTGAATATTGCGATCGGTCAAAAAATCGATCAGGGTCAACCGCAATACTTCTGGTGGTAAAATTACAGTAGTCAACCACTCAGCCAATTGAGCCGCTTGTCCTTCCGTCAGCTCAAATTCCAGAATCAATCGATCGAAGATTTGATTGATTTGTGGCTCTAAAAAGTCCGGCTTACGCGCCAAAACTCTCAGCCAACGGGGAAAGGATTCACCCAATAAATCTTTGAGAATATTTGCGAGTAATTTAACCGTTTTTTGTTCCTTATCGGCTTGAATCTGCTCTAAAGCTAGTTGGAGTAGCCAACTAATCGCAGCTTGCACGCGTTCTACCTCCAGCAATCGCTTGGCAATCTTTTGCAGCTCTACCGGAGTCAGCAAAGAACCCATAATCGTATCAGATATCCGCGTCGCCAATCGCTCCTGATTGCTGGGAATCAATCCAGGCGTAAACGGAAGCTGATATTTACCGATATATTTCGCCGTATAGGGACGAAACAACATTTTGATGGCGACATCGTTGGTAAAATAGCCAACAACAGCACCAGCAAGCGGGGGAGTTAAGTAGAGCCACAGTTGGGACAGGGACAAGGTATTCTCAAAGGTGTAGTCTAGGTTTATTTTCCAATTATACCCATCAGGTCGATTAGTTGCGTATAAATATCCACGTACCCGTTGGCGGTTATCCACATCAGGGTAGATAGTGTTTCCAATTATGCAGGATTCGGTAAATGCGATCGGTTGGAAAGTTGTTTCGAGTAGTTTAACCCGATGATTAAGTCAGTTCTTTTCGATTTAGATGGCACATTGCTCGACAGGGATACCTCGATCGAACAATTCATTTGGGCACAATATGACAGACTTATCGATCGATTGAGTTATATTCCCAAATGCGACTAGACTACCAGATTCATTGAGCTAGACTGTCGCGGGCATGTTTGGAAGGACAAGGTTTATCAAACCCTAGTTAGAGAATTTGAAATTAGCGGCATAAGTTGGGCGGAGTTGCTGGATGACTACAAGACACAGTTCCAGTTTCATTGTGTGCCATTTCCTTGTGCGATCGAGATGCTAACCACATTAAAACAACAAGGCTACTTGTTGGGCATCATCACAAATGGGCGGGGCAAGTTCCAGGGGAGCATAACACTTTTGCGATGAGTATTTATACTCATTGAGAGGAGATCGATACTTAGAGGATAATTAAAGCGATCAACAATGGCCAAAAAATAATGACTCCAGAACAAACAAGAAAACTGAAAGAATACTCTAGAGCAA
>NZ_JBGSQZ010000146.1:0-7350 GCF_041737865.1 Chamaesiphon sp. | reverse complement strand
TCAGGTATTGTGTCCGATGACTAGAGGTGTGGTGGGAACGCGAAATTTGAACCAGGTATTGCAAGAGTTGCTTAATCCTCCCGCTCCTGAAAAAGCTCAGATTAATCGGGGTGGGGATATTCTACGGGTGGGAGATCGAGTAATTCAACTCAAGAATGACTACGAGCGGGAAGTATTTAATGGGGATTTGGGCGTAGTTAATGCGATCGATTCGACTGAACATGAGGTGATGATTCAGTTTGAGAGTAGAGAAGTTATCTATGACTATGCGGACTTGAATGAGTTGGGATTGGCTTGGTCAATTAGCATCCATAAATCCCAAGGTTCGGAATATCCGGTGGTGATTCTGCCGCTCTACATGCAGCACTATCTGTTGTTATCGCGGAATCTGGTATATACCGGATTGACGCGGGCGAAGAAATTAGCGATTGTGGTGGGATCGAATAAGGCAATTGGGTTGGCTGTCAGGCAAGATCGGATGGGAAAAAGATATACTCGCTTACCAGCAAGATTGGGTGGGAATACGTTGTTTGACGACACCCAAGCTTCGACTAAATAATTGGTGAAAGGAGCGACACTAATCTTTGCCAAAGCCGCGCCGAGAGGTAGTCGAAGATTATCGATTCTTCGTTCGCGATCTTGGTATGATAGCGAAGGATATCTCAATTTCAAAAAAATTGGTGTTAGAGCAGTCGAATATCCAAGTGTTCGGGAAGAAACCCAAGGCTGAAGCACAGCCTACTGAGTAAGTTTAGAATCATGGTTTCAATACTAGGCTATCCAGACAATTGGAGCGAAATTGCCGCTACAGTTAAGCAATCAGCAGGTTATCGCTGTAATCGCTGCGGCTTGAAGTGCTTACCGCCCAACAATAGTTACCGTCACCTAGATTTATCCCTCAGACGCAAACTCTCGGCTCAAGTACATCACTTAGATGGGAATCCCGCTCAAAATGACAGGTCTAATCTCGTCTGCTTGTGCAGTGGGTGTCATTTGAGGATGCACCGCCATCGTCCCCAGCCGACTCCAGGACAATTATCACTGAAATTAAAGCTGCCAAAGGTGCGGAGATCGCGCCAGAACCACAGCAATTTCCAATTAACCCTTGCCGATTTGATCGATCGACTGCCACAATTACCACTGATGTTGCATCGACAACTAGAACTAGACTTGTACGATTCCAATAGATAAATCAACCTTTAAACCGTGACCAAACCCATTATCATTGCCTTGTTTAACCAAAGTGGTGGAGTTGCTAAAACCACCCTGACTCAAAATTTGGGTTATCACCTGGCTCAAAAAAAGAAACAGCGGGTGTTGCTGGTTGACATGGATCCCCAGGCATCCCTCACCACCTTCATGGGACTGGAACCTGACGAATTAAGCGAGAGTGTCCACTCATCCATTATCGATAGCAAACCATTACCCATATACAGCCAGCTAATTCATGGGATGAGTCTCGTCCCTACTGACATTAATCTTGCGGCTAGTGAGATGCAATTAGCCAGTGCAATCTCTCGTGAATATCGGCTCAAGAATGCTCTAGCCAAAGTCGCTGATAATTATGACACGATCCTGATCGACTGCCCGCCATCATTAGGACTACTCAGCATTATTAGCCTCACGGCTGCCACACATATTCTAGTCCCGATCCAGTGCCAATTCAAATCTTTCAAAGGTACCGAACTTTTATTAAATACAGTGGCTCAGATCCATCAAAATACTAACCCCAGCTTACAATTTGCTGGCTTTATCCCCACCATGTTCGACAGTCGGACTGCCCAAGAATCACGGACTGTTAAAGCGATCCAAGAACAGCTATCATCGATAGCAACTGTTTTTCCACCTATTCCTAAAAGTATTGCTTTTGCTGATGCCTCAGAACGCAGAGTACCATTGGCACTATTCGATAAAAATCATCCCGCAGTGAGCATCCTAACTAAAATAGCTAGTAGTCTAGAAAAATTGGCAGTAAAATCGTGAGTAAAAAAGATCTTCCCTACACCGAAATCAAGAAACCCGTTAATCTCCTGTTTGGCGGTCAAATAATTACAGAAACCCCAAAACAACTAAATGCTACGCTGGCGATCGCCCAAATTAAACTACCGCCATCCCAGCCACGCCGCTATTTCGATCCCACAAAACTTGAGGAACTCTCACGCTCGATTACCAAATTAGGCATCATCGAGCCATTACTAGTACGTCCACTGGTTGGTAACGAATACGAACTAGTAGCGGGAGAAAGACGGTTAAGAGCCGCACAACTAGCTGGATTAACAGACGTACCTGTTTTCATCAGGGAGATGGATGACAATATTACCACTCAGGTTCGTTTAGTAGAAAATCTTCAGCGAGAGGATCTCAACCCGATTGAAGAAACGGAAGGCATCCTCGAACTATTAGTTCTACATTTGGATCTGACTTGGGACGAAACGGTCAGTTATCTCAACAAAATGCGTAACGTCTGCGATCGATACGATGAGGAATCTGAGTTGAGACATAACGTTATGTCTCAACCCCAAACACAGATAATCGAAGACTTATTTAGTTGGCTGGGGAAAATGAATTGGCAGTCGTTTGTCAAAAATCGTCTACCTTTACTTAATCTGCCTGACGATTTGCTAAGTGTATTGCGATCGGGTCAACTTGAATACACGAAAGCGCAGGCGATCTCCAAGATTAAGAGTGAAACAGAAAGAATGACGCTGTTGAACGATACAATTCACAACAACTTATCGCTAGCGCAAATCAACCAGCAAGTTAAAACTCTCAAGAAAAGTCCAGAGCAGCAACAGGAAAATCCAAACCAGCAGCAATCGCTTCAATTCCGTTACAAGGAAGTCTCCAGCAGACTACAGAAATCTCCAATCTGGGAGAATCCCAAAAAGCAAAAGAGTTTAGAGAAATTGTTAGCTCAAATTGAAGCACTGATCGAGAATAGTTAGGAATCGCGCTGGAGACGATCGATCTCGACCTTTAAGCTTCCCCACTGGAATGTATTGGTTGCTAGTACTAAGCGATAAACCCTACTGTAAGTAATTTATGAAAATTTTATAGATTCATCTGGAGTTTATTTCCCATGCAAGTTACTTTATCTGGCAACGTTGGTGCTGATTCTGAATCCAAAATTATCCCACTTAGAGATGGTACTGGTTCCCTCCGATTGGTTGAAGCTTCCTTGGCGGTCAAAACTGGTGCTGATACTCCCGATTGGTACAAGCTCAAATTCCTTGGTGATAACTTCGCTACCATCGCTCACCGGATCGTAAAAGGCGTAACTATCTCGATTGTTGGCGATCTAACTTTTGAGTTCTGGAATGACAAAGACACTGGTGAGCGCAAATCTAAAGCAGTTATCACCATTTTAGATCTACAACTTCCTCCTCTTCCTCAACTAGCTTAATTTCTGCTTGTTTATTCTTGGTGAGAGTTTATCGATTGGTAAGCTCTCACTTTTTTGTTCAATCCACTACTTTTACTTTACTAGGAAAAATATCATGCGTAAGTTCACTTCTAACCTCACTGTTTTAACTGCTAAATCTGGTAAGTACATTACTGGTACTGCGATTGATGGTAATACTGCCATTCACTTTACCGTTGCCAATAACGATCTCAATGCTGCTACTTTCATCCCCGAAGCTAATCTAGTTGTCACTGGCGATCTCAAGTTGGGTGATGTTGGTACTGTCAATGTCTGGATTACTTCAACTGTCGCTCTGATTAGTTTGCCTGAGCTAGCGGTTGAACCTATTTCTGCACCTGTTGTAACTCCTGCACCTATTGAAGTTGTTGCACCTGTTCTAACTTCCACCCAAAAACGCGCTGCTACTATTGCTGCCAAGAAAGCTGCTGCTACGGCTGAACTTGTTCCATTCTAATTTCTGCTCTACCCACTAGTTTTCGCCAGTGGGTGTCTAACTTTGCGGCTCTGCTTAGTTGGAGAACACTCAATAGCTTTGGCTACTGGGTGTTCTTTTTTATTGCAAAAAAAAGGTCGCGAAGACGATTAAAACCATCATCAATCCTATGTTAGCCCAGTCAATTCCTCTAATTCCACAAGATTTCACATTCACAGAATTACTACCAGGCTTAGTAATTTGTGAAGCTCCACCCAGAGATCCTCACAGTTGGGGTAATGCCCATGCAGATGAACCTGCATTTCTAGTCTATTTGGGATATAACATCCCACAGGAAAGAGATGAGTGGATTGCTCGACTTCGGGGGATATGGAAGATCGATACAGAAATTATGTATCGTGCTGCAAAACGAGTTTCTAACTATTGGTATGAGATAAAGATTCGTCGAATGCAGCGATATTCCGATCCCACTGTATTCGATCTCGACTATTTAAGCGAGTCAGAGCAGTATGGGTTAGACTTTTTAGTTCACATGCGACAGATGGAACTAGAAGCGGCTGCTTATGAGGAGATGACGACATCTAGAATCCTCAAATCAGCTTAAAATATAAATACCTCTGCTCTGGAACTAGCAGAGGTATCTTAAAATATAAAAATCTTTAGGTAAATAGCCTAGTTTGGATTGAATCTTATTCATCATCAATTAACAAGATTTTAGGAAAAATATTATGATTACTGGATTATTTATGGGTTGGACAGATCCCATTAGTAAAGCGTGGTATCCAATCCAAAAGATGTCAAAAAATGCTGATGGCTATCGTACTTGTTATGTTAATGGAGTATTTGATGCGATCGATGCTAGTCCTAATATGCGATTGCTATTTGAGAAAAAGTTAATTAAACCTTTGGAGGTTAAAATCACCAAGGAAATCCCTTCTGTCTTTGCTCAACGGATGCCGATAGCACGTCCTGAAGATTCCGTCAAAGAATTGCAGTTCCTCAATTTACCCAAACATCCTATCGATCCCATTGCTTATGTAGCGAGAAGTGGTGGATATTCAATTACAGATGGCTACGATATTTTCCCAGAAGTAACTGCGGATGCCAATGGCGACTATCACTTCTACTTTTCTCCGCGAAATATCACAAAGTTAGGAGTTTCAATCCATGAATATATCGACAAGCTATCGATAGGCACAATCTTAGAGTTCGATCGCATGGGTTATCTTTATCATGGCAGTACTATCTTAGGTAGACTACCAGGATATTTAGCCAATATGGTGGGCGGTCGTCCGATTGAGATCGAAGTTGCCAAAATTAATTCACAAACTAGTGGGCATTATTGTTACCATCTTCTTTGCCATACTACGGTTAAAATTAAACCATTTACCGAATCGAACTATCAAGTTCTAGAAAGTGCTGTAGCAAGATGAGCGATTCGTTTCCCATCTATCAGGTTACTGAAATAATGAAAGTAGCTGAAGATTATTCTATCCAATTAAAAGGTGTATTGACCAAAAGTTGGTACGAACATCCAGATTTAGGTTTGTGTTTGTTTAAGGCAGCAACTTCAGCACGAGTTCCTATTCCTAACGTGCGGAATGATTGGGTAGAAAAGGTGGTTTATGAAATCTCGAAGCTATTAGATTTACCCACTGCTCGTTACGAATTTGCTCTTGCTTGGAACGAAGAAAGACAGAGCTTTGTTCCAGGCTCTCTATCAGTTAATTGCTTGCCTCCAGGGGCTGAATCGATTCCTGGTGGAGACTTGCTTGCTAATACATTCGCTAACTATGAAGCAGGTTATCCATTAAGTTATAGCGTTGATAATGTTCTCAAGGCTCTCACTCAAAATGAAGTGGGCTGTCCCCAAAATTGGGTGGGAATCGCAGGAATCGATCGAGCTACCGATTTATTCGTGGGCTATCTGGCTCTGGATGCAGTTTGTGGCGGAGTGGATCGACATCCAAATAACTGGGAAGTAATGGTCGTTGATGGCAGATTAGATCTCGTCCCCAGTTTCGATCACGGATCTAGTCTTGGTGGCAATCTCAGCGAATCAACGAGGGCGACGATCGCTGCAAGTGGTTTCGCGCCTAATTTGATGAAATCAGCTTTCTGGAATAATACAGAACGGATCGATCCGATCCAAGCGTTCGAGATTGCGGTAAGGCTTTATCCCCAAATTGTTTGGCAACAGCGGTTAAAAGCGATTACTCCCACTCAAATTAATGATATTTTCGCTCGAATCCCTGAAGGCCGAATTACTGCGGCTGCTACTAAATTTGCGATCGATCTATTAGCATCCAATCGTCAAGCATTGGCATCTGTCTAAAATCCCTAGTACTAATCTTTATTAGTGCTTTTTTATTGTTTGTGCGGCACCAATCTCATTGGTGCTTTTTTTGTTCTTTATCTTCTTTTGAAAATTCATGACCACTACTACAAGTCGATATCTCACCGACGCATTACCAGCCACCGATTTCTCCTATCCTTACGCACAAGCGTTGCGCGGCGAGAATCCTGCCCAGTATGGATATTTCGTGCCGCTGAGTCAAGCTGAGAAGGCTGGCTGGAAGAACCTTGAAGGTACCGAAATGACTGAGTACGCCTATAACAGTGGGCAAACGGAGGTGGGGATCTTGCTCCAGAAACCTCGAATGATCCTCACTCCTATCTGTCAACTAGGGGCATTCGATCGCCAAGCCAGTCAAACGGAGGAAACTCTCGTCGTACTGGGTGAATGGGATCGTACCAAGCACAGTAAAGATCCTAACGCTGGTAACTTCCAAATTTTCTTAGTGATGTTTATGGACGCTAACAAGCAGCCACTTCACGATATTCCACTCCGACTGTTTGCCAAGGGTTCTCACCAAGCGACTTTATCGATCGAGTGGCAGAAGTTTTGTACCTCAGTGGCGCGTTGTCAGGCAGAAGCAAACAAAACTTTATTCCGTCCTAAGAACGAAGTTTTCAACGCCCTCTGTATCTTTCAGCCGATTATCATTCGCAAATCTGTCGGCGATAAGGTCAAATCTCCTGCCTGTTATATCGATGGCTATGTCCATCCCACTGTCCTCAATTGGCAGAGTTTCTTTATGGGTACTGACGAACGGCTTGCCGATGCCATTATTGACATCCTCAACCCTCGCTCTCGTTCATTGCTGTCACCACCTACGGCTGGGACGATTATGTTGGCACCCGCTCCAGAGCTTATCACACCAGCCGCAGTAACAGGTGCTGCTACTCCTCCAGTAGAAGATAACAGCAATGCGATCGATGTAGCTTCATCTCCTGTCGCTGAAGAATTAGCACCCGTACCAACTATTCCTACCACTTCGGTTGCGACTAAGGCTAAACCAGCACCCGAACCGGAATACATCGATCCGCCTGAGTTTGAGGACGATGATGAATTTGAGGACGATGAGGTTGAAGAGGATAAAATCCCCTTTTAACTAATGCCCCAACCAATCGTTCTTGCTGACTATAAGGA
>NZ_JBGSQZ010000190.1:0-15454 GCF_041737865.1 Chamaesiphon sp. | reverse complement strand
CTCGGCATCTTTATCGCCAGGATTGAGGTCGGGATGGCACTTGCGGGCAATCTTACGATAAGCCCGTTTGATTTCTTCAGGAGTTGCCGTTTTCGGCACTCCCAGGGTCGCGTAGTAGTCTTTAAAATCTGTTGCAGTTGGCATGAATTACCTCTGGCTTGCGGGTGATGTTAGTCGTCTTTATCTCAATGTCGCCCATCATGTCTGGATAAATCGATTCTCTTTCACAAAGGCTACGCCAATGAGCGTTCGGCGGAGTGAAACTGGCTGTGGATAATTCTTTAAATAACCCGTTCTTAGGATAAATTGAATATGTTCTTCGATACCAATTGAACGATTCAACTTGTCTCTGGTTGATGATTCTTCCAAAATCTGAGTCATTGGATGGATGGCGATATTCCGTTCCCGCACTTTCAGGAAAAGTCTTTCCATGCGTCTCCCAGTTTCGAGCAGTGCCGCTACCGAATGATCCTGACTTGTAATCAAAATCCAGCCTGCCGATGCCGATACTTCTTTCTGAATATTATCGATACCTCGTTCTCTAAAATCCTTGGTCATCACATTGTCTTTATCGTAAAAATTTCGCACCATCCAACCAGAAATTCCGGTTATTTCCATTCCTGCCGTTGTCAGTCCGTCACGATATTTATTGGCATCCTGACTGGAAAATCTAATCCAGTTGGCTAATTCTTGCTGTGCTGGATCGCGATAAGATTGCAGGCGATTGGCTACGATAGTTTGTTCGTTAATAAATTTACTTTCTTTGCTATTGTTAGGTAAGTAATGAATAAATTCCGGCTCTGAATCGACAAGATATGTAATGTCTTCTTGTTTGAGCAGGTCGCTGAGAAAATTAGATCGGACAGTCCGACGGCTGGTAATTTTTGTAATGTCAAAATTATTTGGAGATGCTTTTTTACTTAGCTTTACTTCCATCACCCGCTCGTCCTGATTAGTTGTAGCTAACAACTTCCAATCACAGGCGTAACCAAAGGAACCAGCAGCATATTCAAGATTTTGCAGAAAAGCACCGATCGATAGCATTGTTTCGCGCTGATTTGGATCGACAGCGGGGAGCCATTTACTTTTATCGTTACCGATAATCCAGTGATAAGGTTCGAGATATCGGACAAACCACGGCTGGGTATTGTGACCGCTCGGCGCAAGTGATGCGAGAAATAAAATCTCTCTTTGATCTGGTTTGAGAGTTTTATTATTATCTATCTGTTTTAGATCCGCTCTAACTAGATTAGTACAATCGCTCGATAAATAAGTTGTTATTCCAACTGCTCCGATCGTTCCACCGACAATACCAATAAATTTTATTCTATCCATAACAAATGCCTTGCTCAAGTATTAATCAAATTGCTGAGTGGATAGATTAAAGGATGAGAAACTAATGTTTGCCCGATCGCTGTTGGTGACGCTTGCAGCCAACATTGTCGATAATCTTCAACATATTGCTTCATCGAAATCGGAGCACGACCGAGTAATTGCTGCACATCTGATGTCACCATACTTGCTAATCCAAATCTAGCGGTGGTGTAAATACCGATCGTCACTAATACAAATTGGAATGAAAATCCTTGCTGTAACATTTGCCAAATAAATACTGGGATTGAGGGATTGGTATAGTGAATCGGTCTGTCTAAAACATTGGTAAAAACGGTTGCAACTTCGGAGTAAGTTAGAGCCGCTGTACCTGTGAGATCGTAAGCACGGTTAATTTGTGCTCCTTTAGATCGATCGGGTTCTTCAGTTAAAAATTTCACCGCAACCGCCGCAATATCTCGCACATCAATAAAACTTGTCCGCCCATTTCCAGCAGGCATAAATAGCCGATTGCGAATCCGAATATCCTCTCGATGGGTTGTATTCAGATTTTGCATGAAAAAGCTACAGCGTAAAAAGACTGCTAGAATATTTAACTTTTCGATTGCGCGTTCGATCGCATAATGTGGCACGATGTGATTGCGGTCGGCTCCAATAATTGACAGAAATATAATTTCCTCAACACCTGCTTGTTTGGCAGCATTTAAAGCAGGGGTAATTTGATGAATATCGGCGATCGCAGGTGGACGAACTAAAAAGAGTTTATCGATCCCTCTAAAAGCATCTGCGAAAGTATCAGGATTAGTAAAGTCGAATAAAACGCAGCGAACATTACTACCGAAACTCTTTGCAGCTCCAATTGGATCTCTAACTGCTACGGTAACAGGCAATTCCTGTGCTGAAAGTAATCGCACCACTTCTCGCCCGACATTGCCTGTCGCTCCTGTGACTAAAATATTTGTAACCATGATAAATTATCCCTTTTAGATCTATTGCTTTTTAAATATTAAAACCGACCATTTAGGTAGATTAATATAGAGCTTTCCGTCTACTTGGACTTGCAGATCGCGCCCATAGTTACCCGAATCATTCCAACCATCATACTGAGGTGATTGAGAGTTGAAAATTTCTGACCACCGCCCTATTTCTCCACCCATGTAAATTTCATAATCATGTTCTTGCCACTGACGATCGCTCAGATTTACAACTACCACAATAATATTGCCCTCATCATTCCAGCGTTTAAAAGCTAAGACTGTATTAGTCCGATCTTCATGAATAAATTGCAAAGTATCACTACGCAAAGCCGGATTTTGCCAGCGGATCCAATTGATATCCCCGACTAGATTTCGCATGGAAATCCCGATCGGATCTCCAGCAATTGCCCAATCAAATCGATGCTCTGAAGTTGCTGGATTTCCGTCTGGATTCGGCCACCAATAGCCCCAATGATGACATTCCGATCCCATAAACAGCATTGGCGTACCAGGCATCGCGACATTTAACGCCCAACCGAGTCGGGCTTTGGCGCGTGCATACCAATTATCCCGTCCGCCACATAACTCGACGAAATAGCGGTTTTCAGGTTGTCCGCCGCTTTTAGAATCGGCAACTCGATCGTGTGAGCCGAGCAAATAGCGGATAAAATTCCAAGGTCGGTCAAATCCCGTCCATCCGATAAATGACTTGAGTTCATCGAGTGCATTTTCGCCATTGACAGCACGAATAAAAGCGAACGGATCGGACATTCCCCACACTGCATTAAAGCCTAATTCACGGATGACTTGACCCCAGCGATCTTGCTGTTCGCTCGTCCATTCGGCAATTAAATATTTATCCCGCCAATCGGGATTTTCGCGAAGTCCGGCGATAATATGTTGAGTACATTCCCACGTCAGTGTATGCGCCATATCAAACCGTAAACCGTCGCCGCGATATTCATCCAATAGCATCCGCGCGTGGTCGAGTAAAAAGTTTTGGACTTCCGATTTCCAGTGCGCGAACGAGCGACCGTCTTCATCCCGTGCGGGTTCGTAGTGAAATGGGTCTTCAAAATAAATCCCACCACCATCGGTGGTATTCCCATCGTATTGCCAGTAATGATTGTGACTGGTCGAAGCATGATGATAGACAACATCAAAAATCACGGCTAGACCGTACCTGTGAGCAGCATCTACGAGCGATCGCAAGTCCGCTGGAGTCCCGTACCCGTTATGCGGTGCAAACAGGTTGGTGGCTCCATAACCTTCCCCATCGATGCCATCAACTTGCTCGGTGGGTAATAATTGCAATGCGTTAAAGCCGAGTTCGCGAATATATCCTAGCTTCGTCTCAAAGTCGGCAAATGTGGCATAAGTTGAGATATTTAGATGGTCGTTGAGTCCGGCAAATGACCCAACGTGCGCCTCATAAATAATCAAATCTTCAAATTTGGGCGTGGCAAATTCAGACCACTCCTGCTGCCAATCGACGACGATCCCTCTGGCATTATCTTCCGCACTTTCTACCTGTCGTGCGTAGGCATCTACCCGCATAAATATCCCACCTGGATTGGTAGCATCGCCGCCTTTATTGACAATCGAGAATTGATAGGGTTGTCCCGCCACCACACCCGCAACATCAATCGACCAATAGCTAGGATTACTTGGTTCTGGCGCGAGTACGACTTGAGACATCTGTTCGTCGTGCCAAATATCGACGGCAACTGCAATCGCGTTCGGTGCCCAAACTCGAAACGAACACCCATCGCCAAACAAATTTGCGCCCATCCCAGGATGAACGCTTTCGAGATGAACGGATACAGGATCGATTTCCATTAAAGGCACCCTCACAGTTTTGAATTTTGGCTGTACAGCAAGAGAATGGCACGATTTGTCACAGGCAATGTTGCACGAATGAATTGTTAGTCAATACTCCAGGGTAGAGGCTACTTGTGGTGAGCTTTGATGTTGGCATCGCCTCGCCGTTGGCGTAGTGTCGCTAACGTCAAAGCTGTTCCGATCTGTATAGTTTTCCCCTTAATCTTCTGAAGTCAAAATGAAGTAATTTTAACTACTCTTTAATTAAATCGAAATTACTACTTTATATTTTATATTTGAAATGTGAGGAAGTTGTGAGGGAATACTGGTTTTCCCTCTTAATAAATTTAGATCCAATAGCTAGAAGCTTTATTCAGAGCTTATTTTGTGAATTCATTGCATATTAAATAAAAATAATTTATTAATTATTTATATATAGAAAAGAACTATTATATTGCGAGTTATTAAGGCATTTTAGATCTATGTCTTTAGGATGAGACTTTCACTAGTTTAGTTGGTTAACTTTGAGTTGAGATAGTTTTATTGGTTGATGATTCAGATTGAAAACTTTAAGCAGTCTTAAAAATTTAAATATTTAGTAACTAATTTTATGAACAAGATAATGCTGCTCTTAGTGGTCTGTACGGGATTTGTCGCAAGCGTGCCAATGAGCGCAAATGCACTAGATTCACAAGTAGTTAGCCAAAACCCGCATGGAGAAACAAACCGATCGATAGCCCAGTATCCCCGCGACCAAAATTATGACCGCGACCAAAACTATGACCGCGACCAAAATTATCGCCGCAACCAATATCGCGATCGGCAGTTTTCAGTTTATTATCGCAACCGTAACGATCGCCAATGGACTTTTGAGGGGTACCACGACAATCGTCGCGATGCCCGACAGGCTGCCAACAGACTAGAGCGGCGTGGTTACAGAACCTACGTTCAAGTCAGTCGAAGAATCAATAGTGGCATGAATCGAGGGTAATATCCGAAATTGAAGGCGTTGGCTTCTGCACAGGCAGAAGCTACGCCAACGGTTGCACCAATGCCTGACCCCAAAATTTGAGGTAACAATGTCAAGTATTAGCTTGAATTTCAAGAAGGGCATCGATTCTCTGGCTGAGACGATACGCCATCCAAAAATTAACAAGTGGCCGATCGGATTGCTAGTGGCAATCCCGCTCGCTGGTGGTCTGAGTTATATTGCCTATAACCAATTGGTGACGGCACCTCAGCAACGGGCACAGCGCAAGATTCAGACAGCCGCAGTCACGCGGGGCAATCTGACAATTTTGGTATCCGCCAATGGTACTGTGCAACCTGAAAGTTCGGTCAATGTTAGCCCCAAAACCTCTGGTGTCTTAAAACGGCTACTCGTCAAAGAAGGTGATTTTGTCAAACCAGGGCAGATTGTCGCCTATATGGACAATTCAAACCTTCAAGGGCAATTGCTCCAGGCACGGGGCAACCTGGCTGCTGCTCAGGCAAATTTGAATAAGGTCATCGCGGGGAATCGATCGCAAGATATCGCCGGAGCTACAGCGCAGGTAGATGAAGCCAACGCTAGTTTGCAAAAGCTAATCGCGGGGAATCGATCGCAAGATATTGCCGGAGCTACAGCCAATCTAAATAAAGTCCAAGCCACCTACAGGCAAGCAGCCGAAGATCTGCGCCGTAACCAAAAATTACGAGCGCAGGGAGCGATCTCGCAGCAAGCATTGAGTCTGGCTCGATCGACTAGTGATAGTGCCCAAGCACAAGTAGAGCAAGACCAGCAAGCCCTAAATCTACTCAAAGCTGGATCGCGCCCTGAAGATATCGCCCAAGCCAGAAGCGTCCTCAACCAGCGACAACAGGCATTAAATCTCCTCAAAGCTGGCTCTCGCCCTGAAGACATCGCCGAAGCTCGCGCCCAAGTTATGGCAGCCCAGGGTGCAGTCGCGATCGCCCAACGGAATATCGACGACACCACGATTCGCGCCCCCTTTGCGGGGATTATCGCTCGTAAATATGCCGATCCTGGTGCATTTGTCACTCCTACCACGGCGGGTAGTGCGGTAACTTCGGCCACCTCATCTTCGATTCTGGCGTTAGCATCTACCAATGAAATCGTGGCGCAGGTAGCCGAAGCCAGTATTGCCCAGATTCGGGTTGGGCAGGTAGCGACGATTAAGGTGGATGCTTATTCCGGCAAAACCTTTGCGGGTAAGGTGACGCAAGTTGCTACCCAGTCATTGGTACAACAAAATGTGACCAGTTTTGAAGTGAAGGTAGCGGTAGCTGACTCCCAAAAACTGCTTAGTCAGGGGATGAATGTGACGATCGATTTCCAGGCTGGAGAATTGAATCAGGTGCTAATCGTCCCGACGGCTTCGATCGTCCAAGAGAAGACAGCTCAGGGTGTATATGTGGCGAAACCAGGCGGCGATCCGGTCTTTGTACCGATCGTGGTGGGGACGACTGTTAATGATAAGACTGAGGTTAAGTCTGGTTTAACTGGCAATGAGCGGGTTTTACTCAGTTTTCCTGCCGGAACTCGTAAGGTAACTTCGATTACAGGCGGGGGTGGGCGGTAGATAGCCGGAACCAGCACTCTCAGAAATCACTATTTGTGGATACTTGAATTTATGCGTAGATCTACCCACCCGAACGCTTCGCATCCTGCCCTGCGGGCACCCCTCCGAGGAGGGGATTTACCGGACAAATCTCTTCTGCGTCCATCTCGCCGTAGTAAGCGCAAGATATCGCTGCTGGAAATATTTCTGATGGCAGCGGAAACCTTGTGGAGTAACAAAGTTCGCAGTGGATTGACGATGTTGGGCGTAATTATTGGAATATCCTCAGTAATTGCGATTACCTCGATCGGTCAAGGCGTGCAAAAATCCACTGAGTTACAAATTCAGGCATTGGGTACCAATATCCTTCAGGTATCAGCAGCATCGGCGCGAACGGGTGGTATCAGTCAGGGGGCTGGTTCTGCTAGTACACTGACTTGGGAAGATGCTCAGGCAATCGCCAAACAAGTCCCTGCCGCTACCGCAGTTGCCGCATTTCTACAACGCCAGAATATTCAGGTGGTGCGGGGCAATATTAACATTGCCACAACGGCAATAGGCGCAGATTTGAACCTGCCAGTTGTCAGAAATCTTCACACGCAACTAGGGGCATTTTTCCGCCAGGAGGATTTAGATACCGCCAAACCAGTCGTTGTCCTTGGTTCCAAAGTTCGGAATGACTTGTTCGCGCCATCCGAAAATCCGCTCGGTGCCGATATTCGGATTCGGGGCAACCGCTATACTGTTATCGGCATCATGGAGTCAAAGGGATCGATCGGCGGGCAAGATGCGGATGACATTATTTATATACCACTGACTAATATGTCTGCCGAAATTGTTGGTAACAATTCCCTTACAGGTACGGCTATTAATGGTTTCTTGCTGCAATCTAGCAATGCCGACCAGCTCGAAGCCGCACAATTTCAGGTGACGAATGTGCTCCGATTGCGCCATAATATTCGTCCACCTAAAGAGGATGATTTTCGCGTTACCAATCAAGTGGATCTGATTAAAGCTTTCACGGATATTACGAGTTCGTTGACGCTGATGGTTGGGGCGATCGCCGGAATTTCGCTGGTGGTTGGTGGGATTGGCATCGCCAATATCATGCTGGTATCTGTGATGGAACGAACGCGCGAAATCGGTCTGCGAAAAGCCGTCGGTGCAACGAGCGGCGCAATCCTCAATCAATTTTTGATGGAATCGATCGTGATTTCGAGTATCGGTGGATCGATCGGGATTGGATTGGGTATAGCTATTGCTTTCGCTACCGCGACAATCTTCAAATTTCCGTTTGTGGTGTCGCTATTGTCAGTGGTGGTCGGTTTCGTCCTTTCGCTGATTGTTGGTGTGTTAGCGGGCGGCATTCCTGCCCGTAATGCGGCAAAATTAGACCCGATCCTGGCACTACATGGGGATTAAGTAAAGTGAGTTTGGGTTAGGGGATATCCACTTCATGGCTACTGGCTTCGCTTAGGAAACGCCCTCAAATGAATTTGGGGCTAAGAGCAAAAGTTCGTTTTAACGAACTAAGTGATTTGGTAGTTCTCTTCAGAGAACTTGAGCTATTAGCCCGAATTTATAGTTCAGGGCGGTGCCAAAACGGAGCAAATCAATTTTCATTATCTCGAACTCACATTTGATAACTATGGCAAGTATGATTTCGCTCGAAGACATTACTAAAACCTATCACTTAGAATCAATCGATGTGCCAGTACTCAAGGGCATTAATTTGTCGATCGAGGAAGGCGAATATGTCGCGATTATGGGTGCTTCAGGTTCGGGGAAATCGACCCTAATGAACATTATCGGTTGTCTCGATCGACCTAGCAGCGGAAAGTATTTTTTAGCAGGGACAGATCTCACCACCCTCGATGATGATGAACTCGCCGATATCCGCAATCAGTATATTGGATTTGTATTTCAACAGTTCAATCTCTTGCCAAAGCTTACCTCCCTCTCGAATGTGATGCTACCGATGATTTATGCCGATGTCGATAAGTCTCAACGAATCGAACAAGCTACAGAAGCATTAGTCCAAGTTGGTTTGAGCGATCGCGTCCAGAACCGTCCCAATCAACTTTCCGGCGGACAACAACAGCGCGTCGCGATCGCTCGTGCTTTAGTCAATCATCCTGCCTTAGTCCTGGCTGATGAACCGACTGGCGCGTTGGATTCCACCACTTCTGAGGAGATTATGAATCTGCTGACTGAGTTAAATCAACAAGGTACGACGATCGCGATCGTTACTCATGATGCTAATGTTGCGGCTAGAACAAAGCGGATAATTCGGATGGTGGACGGGGTAATTATCGAGCAGGAGAAATAGTTGTGAAATCTCGAAAATTCATAAGTTAAAATTGGTAATTTGATACCTTGTATTTATGGTGTGTTTAGTAGCATGAGTAATGTCAAAGCTTCACTTAATCTAATCGATCGAGTGAATCTGAATATATCGACGATTTAGCTAAGTTTTCACATTTAAACTCTCTCTATATATTGACTCGTTGGCGTAGCCTACCGGAGGTAATCCACATCTAAAATCTCATTATCTTGATAGAGGCTACTCTTCGGTCGTTACTGATACAATATAGCTAATAATAAATATTTTTATGCAACTCAAAAAATTTGTAATTGTTTTACCTACAATATTGATTAGTCTACTAGCTCAAGAAGTCAATGCTCAGGTAAATCAAAATCGTTTGCGAAATACGTTGACAGGTTCAGGCTATTGTTTAGATATTATCAATGATGGCGATAATAACAAACTGACGATGGCTAGATGTGGTAACGTTTCTGGACAACGTTGGAGCCTGACAGCTAGTGAGACGAATCCTCAAGCTTATCGGTTGCAGACTCCGCTTACAGGCACTGACAGTTGTTTAGAGACAATCGATGATGGTAAAAATAATCGGTTAAAAATGGCTCAATGTAATGACAATCCAGGACAACTCTGGAGCATTACACCGAGCAAAGCAAATCCTGATTACTCTGGCTATTCTAGTTTGCGAAATGAGCTGGCAGGCGATGATAAGTGCTTAAATATTATCAACAATGGTAGAAATAACAGGCTGACGATGACTACATGCAGTAATGTCGCTGGACAAAGCTGGCAGATTACCAAAACTCCTTAATTAGAACGTTGATGTAGTGTCTATGCTGGAGAATCATCAAAGGCAGATTCAAAGCAAGTGAAGATAGTTTTATTACTGCACTATTAAACTTTTCACTAGATTTCCTCACAGGTTCCTCATGTTCTTTCGATATCATGAGAACTAATCGATTCTCTCATTATTTACGAGAATAAAATCTATGAAGTGGCAGCAATTAATTCTGACTTTTATATTCACTATTTGCTTAATATTTGCTGGAAATGCTCTGGCACAGACTGATATTAATATTAACAACACCAACCTGGTTCGCTTTGGTGGCGGTGTGAGTGTTTCAGAGAACCAAACTGTCGAAAATGCCAGTGCTTTTGGGGGGAATGTGACGGTATTACCAAATGCGAGAGTTTTGGATACAGCAATCGCTTTTGGCGGCGATGTCATCCTCAAAGCAGGGGCGCGGGTAGATGGTGATGCTTACTCATTTGGTGGCAAAATCATTCAGGAACCAGGGGCGATTATTGGTGGTGAGAAGGCGACATTTAGCGACAGACACGGGATGATGTATGGCTCCTATGGTAGACAAAGCTTCTTCGCTCACTATTTCTTCAGTGCCATATTCAGGATTTGTGCTGCTGTCGTAGCCGCTATTCTCGGACTGATTATTTTGCAAACCAGTCCGCCGTTTTTGCCAGATTTAGCGAGAAAGTTACGTCAAGATCCTGGCTTGACAGCACTATGGGGGATTGGGGCGATTTTTGCCATTATCTTTGGCACTGTGTTTTTGGCAATTACCCTAATTGGGATTCCCTTGATTCCACTACTGAGTCTAAGTGCGGTTGTCACTTCTTTAGTCGGTTCGCTCGGTGTAGCGTTGTTTGTCGGGCAACGTCTTAATAAAAATGACAACCAGCCAGCATCACAGCAGTTCTTAATTGGTTTGGCAATCTTGACAGTTCTGGCATTAATTCCGTTTTTGGGAGGCTTAGTAGTTTTCTTGATTAATCTGTTCGGCTTGGGTGTCATTCTGCTCTGGAAATTTGGTAAAGACCGACCTCAAATGGCGGCTTAGATACGCTAGATCCCCGACTTCTTGAAGAAGTCGGGGATCTGTCCCCACCAACATTATCCGATTCTCCAAAGGAGCAACTGAGCCGACGAAAACGTCGTCTAAGGGATGAAAGAAACTTTGGTTGGGTGTGTTGGGTTTCGCCGATCTCAACCCAACCTACAGATCCTTGCTTAGAGCCAATTTCATCTAAGTTCCTTAGAAGAGGCTATGCCAACGAGAAAACTACCATGATTACTCATAAAACTAAAGAAGTTTCACTCGATGAACTATGGGAATCAACCCCCATCAGCGATTGCGCTTCACGCACGCTAGGCGATCGAATATTCAACCTCGAATCCCTGACAAATCTACATGAAATTACGCGGTCTGCTATTGGTCGCCTCGAAGCAGAGTCGATGTGGTTGCCGTCTGTGTTATGTGGCGATGAGGTTTCATGGACGAGCACAGAGTCATCGGAGTTAGACTCCAGCTTACATTCCAGTTTTGTCGTGCAGGGCGAGAGAGCCGAACTAGATTTCACCATAGATCGATCGGGTCGTCTCAAAACCTTCAAGTTACCACGATGGGGCAATCCAGACGGTGCTGAGTCCCATTATGTGGACTTCGGTGGAATTTTAGAGGAAGAGGGCACATTTTGCGGCTACACCATTCCAACCAGTCTACGGGTTGGATGGTACTTTGGCACCGATCGGTATGAGTCAGAGGGCGAATTTTTCCGCTGCACGTTGGCGTAGCCTCGGCTTTGCCGAATCGATGATGCAATCTATCGGTAGTGGAAGATTCAAGCACTAATTAGGGAAAATAGAGTGAAAAGACTATTGAGGAATAAACCTGCTGTTAAACTATCTCTATTATTCACAACAGTAGTTGCTTTGAGTATTTGGGTGAGAAGTAATCCGATTTTTCTTCAGCATAAAAAATCATCAGTTCCCGTTACAACTTCTACGACTATTCCCAATAATTCAGCCCAACAAATTCAACCGCAAGTCTATTGGTTAAAATCGAATCAAAACAAACTAACTCTAGTTGCCAAATCATTACCAGCCAACAAATCTGGTTCCACACCACAGCAAGTATTAACGATTGCCGTCCAAAAGTTACTATCAGCCAAACCCAGCGATGATTTGAGCAGTACCATTCCTAAAGGTACCAAACTTCTGAGTTTGCAAGTTCGCACTGATGGGGTGCATGTTGACTTATCGCCAGAATTTGGAGCTGGTGGTGGTAGTACCTCGATGATTTATCGAGTCGCACAGGTAATTTATACAGCTACCAGCATCGAGCCTAATGCTAAAGTTTTTATCTCTATCGGCGGACAATCGATCGACAGGAACCATCCTTTAGGCGGCGAAGGATTAATCTTGCAGCAACCGACTACCCGCGATCGGTTTGCTGCTGATTTTCTCTAATTTGCAAACATACCCAACAACAGGAATTAATAACATGAACGTACAAAATGACAACTTTCAAGAAAACGTCGAAACAATCCAGTCTGAATTAGTAACTGGACATGAAGAAAAAACAGAAAAGATTGGAGTAGAAGAATTCAGTATTAAGGGTGATGCTCTTGGTGCCAAAATTAAGGAACTGATTCATCAAGGTAATATTCGGCGGATTATTCTCAAGAATGAAGAGGGTCATATATTAATTGAAATCCCCTTAACTGTTGGCGTGGTGGGCGGTGCCATCAGTGCGGCTTTCTTCCCGATTCTGGCTGCTGTGGGATCGATCGGGGCGATGGTTGCTCATCTAACGATCGTGGTAGAAAAACGAGAATAACCTGACTATTGAACGATTCTCCGGGGAAGAGGCTACTTGTGCTGTTGGCGTTGGCGTAGCCTGCGGCACGAGTCCGCCAACGATTTATCATAACTTCAGCTAAGGTTTGGTGAAGATTAATTTTATTTATCTCTGGCAGCAAAACATTCGACCGATCGAAGGACATTCCGATCGAGCAGATAAGCTCGTCACTATTAGGATCTTCCTAGCGATTATCGTTCCGATATGCTCCGCCGACAAACTCTAAACCTACCCCTATTGACCGATATGTTTTTCAGCAGCGATCTATATATTTAGAGTATGAAAAATTTATAAGGATCTGCGTGGTAAAGGAAAGATAATTTTCTCTATTACAATTGATAATGAATCCGATTTTAAGCAGTAAAATACTGGTGAAGACTGACGAAATCTGGACTAACACTCTAGATTTTTTGGGAAAGGCTTGGTGGGTAGAAGTTTTGACAACTCAGCCCCGATGTACTTACTACTTTGGCCCCTTTCGTGGTGTAGAGTTAGCGAATCGAGCAGTGTCTGGCTATGTCGAAGATCTCGAAAGCGAATCCGCCCAAGGAATTAAAATTCAGGTAAAACGCTTTCGTCCAGATCGAATAACGATCGAACACGATCTGGAGGACTAAAGACCAATGTCAGAGCAGAGTGACTCCTTTTTATACCCAAACAATCGCTAACACGGTAAGTTTCAACCTATTTATCTAACCTTAACCTTAGACCATCTATTTACCGATAGAATAATCGAAACAACACTTTTGAAGCTAGAATGCCTATTAAGCAATCATTCTAGGATCGAGAATGCGATTGGGTCATTTCCCCTCACAACTTCCTCAAGTTTATATACTTCAATAAGTAGAGCAGATAGAGAATTAATATGACAAAAAGGAAAATAGACATTAACCCATCCAGCGCAGGTATAGAGAAACAACATCAAAAAGAAAAGGAGTATCGACTTTTAATAGAACTTTATTTATCGAAATCCCGCAATCGAGACCCTAAATGGAATTCTATAGAGATACGGAGAAGCACTCGGTGGGACTGGCAAAGGTTAGAAATGTTGGAAATGCAGAAACGCTAAGATGATATTCGGCTGATAACTTCCTCAAGTTCATATAATTTAACGAACGAGGTAGAAATCAGTCTGAAAACTTATCACTGGACAGACAAAAATATTCTAAAGAGAGAGCTAAATGCAATGACATAAATAGATCTAAAATTTATGTCAAGAACCGCTCTAGCTTTTTAAGTTTCGTATCAGATAAAAATCGTTGACGTAGCCTACCGTAGGTAGTCGACCTGCTAGGTCTAGAGCGTTAGAATTAAATATGGCAGTTACTAATCCAGACCTTCAAGATTTTAATCCCATCAGTTTAAAATCTCAATCGGTTCCTGTCTTGACGGAGATTCAACCTCATGGCATATTGCTAGTTTTGCAAGAGCCAGAATTAAAGGTCTTACAAGTTAGCAATAATACGCTCGGTATATTTGAAGTCGCACCAAGTCGCGTCATCGGACGGCCATTAGAGCAGTTTTTGGATGTTTTTTAGGTCGAGCAATTCCGAGCAGGATTGGCAGACCAGAATTTCGCTTTCCCTTATCAAAGATCGACGCTTGTGGGGAATTATTATAGGCATTATCAAAGTTCACGATGGCGATATTCATGTAGATAGTGAATTCGGGCGCGGTACTTGCTTCACCATCTATCTACCTGCGGTAACTAATAGTGAGGAAAAACAGTTAGTAGCGCAATCAGAATTATTCGATGGTAATGGGCAATTAGTTTTAGTAGTAGATGATGAGTTTTCAATCCGCGAGATGATTAAAGATTCATTAGAAACTTATAATTACCGAGTGATGTTAGCTAGTGATGGTGTCGAGGCGATCTCCATGTACGAGCGAGATTGGGAAAACATTGCCGTGGTCTTGTTGGATATGATGATGCCAAATCTCCACACGCCTTATATCATTCAAGCTTTGCAGCGGATTAATTCCGCCGTCAAAGTTATTGCGATGAGTGGTACATCGGCAAATGAATCGTTCACGAAGTGTGGGATTTGCCCAATCGTCGAGCGGTATGCACTCGGAGCATTTTTGACTAAACCATTTATGACCACAGAAATGCTGCATACACTAGCAAATCTGGAACTCAATTAGTTTAATACCTCAGAGCACGATAGCGATTGTAGTGAAAAAGGCACAATCTTGTTAATGAACAAGGCTTAAATAAGTAGGGTCATTTATGAATTTTTACATGAAATAGCGAACCTAATTCACGATCGCCATCGCAACTATTTAGAGATGGGTTTATACTGCGAATATTTTAAATTTAATTATGATCTCATCTGGATCGACTCGCCCTCAACTAACAAGCAACTTGCCTGTAGTTACCGATCTAAACCCTGCTTGGCATACACTGACGATCGATCGAACCTTATCACAACTCGAAACAGATGACAAAACAGGTTTAACCGATCGACAAATAGCCCAACTACAACAAGAATTCGGCGCAAATGAATTGGTTGCAGCGGCTAGTCGTCAATGGTGGCAGATTCTCCTCGACCAATTTACCAATATTATGTTGGTAATGTTGATCTTTGTGGCGTTAATATCGGGAATTTTCGATTTTATCGAAATCCAGGCAGGAAAAACGATTGGATTGCCGTATAAAGATACGATCGCCATTCTCTCAATTGTCATCCTTAATGGAATTTTGGGTTACTTCCAAGAAAGTCGTGCCGAACAAGCATTAGCCGCACTCAAACGGATGGCTGCACCCAAGGTGAGGGTATTGCG
>NZ_JBGSQZ010000165.1:0-6119 GCF_041737865.1 Chamaesiphon sp. | reverse complement strand
GAGAATCAACTACTCCCTTCCCACCCAATGAATAGACATTTGTAATTCACCATTCACCATCCACTATCCACTATCCACACTAGATGTCTAATTTGTCACTGGGAAGGTAGTAACATAAATTTCTGAAGCCTTTTCTGTGTCCTCTGCATCTGCCGTCAATAAATATCCGTGTTATTACTCAACAATCTCAACTCACTACTTGCCGCTCTAGCGTTTTACACTTGCTGCCCCATCCCGACTAATTTCCAACTGGATTTCGCCAGAATTGCGCGGTGGGCACCTGCGATCGGGCTACTATTGGGAGGAGGATTAGGCTTGGTAGATTTAGGCTTAGATTGGCTGCAAATGCCCATATTGACGCGATCGGGTATTATCGTAGTATTGTGGATTTGGTGGACGGGCGGATTACACCTCGATGGGGCAATGGATGCAGCAGATGGGTTAGCAGTCCAAGATCCCGCACGACGGTTAACAGTGATGACAGATAGTGTTACTGGGGCATTTGGGGCAATGGTAGCAGTAGTTATCATCTTACTCAAAACTTGCGCCTTAACAGCAATTACTCGCGATCGAGCATGGATACTACCATTAGTTGCAGGATGGAGTCGCTGGGGACAAGTACTCGCGATCGCCTTGTATCCCTACCTCAAAGCCCAAGGAAAAGGCGCATTCCATCGCCAAGGGTTACGAATACCCCAAGATATATTACTAGGACTAGCGTTCATCCTCGCTGTGACTGGTTACCAACTTTACTTACAGCCAGCAAACTGGGTGGTAATTTGTATTAGATCGATCGCTAGTTGCGGAATTACCGCGCTCACAGGTTACTATTTTCACCGTCGTTTCGGTGGACATACAGGTGATACCTATGGCGCAGTAGTTGAATGGACAGAAGCATTTATCCTCTGTCTATGGACTATTCCCATAACCTAACTCAAGTTGCTACCCATAACCCAAGCGCAGATAGGTTTCAGACATAATCTATCTCACCTAACTGAATTCTAGAATAAAGTGAACGCCGCACTCCGCTACCCAAAAATCGAACCTTACGCAGCGATTCGCGCTCCTCGGGTTTCCCGAGGGTTTAGCGAATCAAGACAACCCCCAGATCCGGGTTCTGCCCACACAAATAACACCCGCAACTCACAAATTCTCTTCGTTGACCGCTCGACTGATTATAATCGGTTAAACATGATGCCTAACAATAGACGCGATTGATTGTGAATATCTCCCAAAAATTTGTTATCATAAAAAGGTTGTCTAAAAATTCGCACATTCAGGAATTCGGGTGTTTCTAATTAGAAATACAGCCTGGATGGAGGATAAACCCGATTAGGAGAAAATAATCTTATGCCAGTAGTAACATTGGCGCAAATGATGGAGTCTGGCGTTCACTTTGGACACCAAACCAGACGTTGGAACCCCAAAATGGCTCCATACATCTTCACTGCGCGCAACGGCGTACACATCATCGACTTGGTGCAAACCGCCCAGTTGATGGAAGAAGCTTATGTCTACATGCGGACAGCCGCCGAACAAGGCAAGCGGTTCCTATTTGTAGGTACCAAGCGTCAAGCAGCAGGTATCATCGCTCAAGAAGCCAGTCGGTGCGGTGCAGCGTACATCAACCAACGTTGGTTGGGGGGAATGCTCACCAACTGGACGACGATCAAAACTCGCGTCGAACGCTTGAAAGATCTCGAACGTCGTGAAAATAGCGGCGCACTAGATCTCTTGCCCAAAAAAGAAGCTTCCGTCCTGCGACGGGAAATGGCTAAACTCCAGAAATATCTGGGTGGGATCAAGAACATGCGGAAGGTACCCGATATCGTGATCGTCATCGATCAACGACGGGAATATAACGCGATGTTAGAATGCCAAAAGTTGAACATTCCGATCGTCTCGTTACTCGATACCAACTGCGACCCCGACTTGGTTGACGTAGCTATTCCGGCAAATGACGACGCGATTCGTTCTGTCAAATTGATCGTCGGTAAACTAGCCGATGCGATTTACGAAGGTCGTCACGGTGTTGACCCCGACAGTGGTGAAGACATCGTTGATAACTACGAAGACATGGAAGACGACTTCGCAGATGAAGCCGAATTTGCCGAAGCTGATGGTGAAGAAGGCGGCGAAGGCTAAAATTAGGTATTGGGTGTCTAGGATCGTTATTGCAATTATTTAGTTAATTGCGATATTGGGGTAATGGGGAAGCGTTGCGCGCGTCTCCTGACGGAGAGGCTACGCCAACGTCGGGTTTCCCGACGGTTTAGCGAGCCAAATCACGCGGAGGTTTCCTCCGCATGTGTTTGGGTCAAGACAGCGCAACAAGACAGGTTAAAGGAAAAAGGGGTATAAACGCTTTGACACCCTTTACCCCTTACCCCTGTCCCTTTACCCCTCTCTCCATCCATCCACAACCAGCTCGAATATAGATAAAGGAACATGGCTGAAATAACTGCGAAGATGGTTCAAGAACTGCGCCGCCAGACAGGTGCAGGCATGATGGACTGTAAGAAAGCTTTAGGTGAAACTGAAGGCGATCTGACCAAAGCCTCAGAATGGCTGCGTCAGAAAGGCATGGTTGCTGCTGGTAAAAAAAGCGACAGAGTGACTGCTGAAGGCTTGGTAGATAACTTCATTCAAGCTGATGGTAAAACTGGCGTACTAGTCGAAGTCAACTGTCAGACCGACTTTGTAGCACGTAATGATGCTTTTAAAGATCTAGTCCAAAGTCTCGCACACCAAGCGATTACCGCTGATAGCGTCGATGCACTACTAGCACAACCCTACGCGGCTGACAATAGCATCAAAGTATCGGAAGCGATCGTCCAATCGATCGCCAAAATTGGTGAAAACCTCAACGTGCGTCGCTTGGCGAACTATCATGTAGCTGATGGTACCGAAGGTGCTGTCGATTGCTACATCCACACTGGTGGACGAGTTGGCGTACTGCTAGAACTCGGTTGTATTTCTGCAACAGTAGCAAATAACGAAGATTTTAAAGTCTTAGCGCGAAACTTGGCAATGCAGGTTGCAGCTTGTCCCAATGTTGAGTATATCAACGTCGCCGAAATTCCTGAAGCACTAGCCAGCAAGGAAAAAGAAATCGAAATGGGACGTGACGATCTCGCCAACAAACCCGATAATATCAAAGAAAAGATCGTCCAAGGACGCATCGACAAACGTCTCAAAGAAATGACCTTGGTAGATCAACCCTACATCAAGGATCAGAATATCTCTGTGACTGAACTAATCGGACAAACCGTCAAACAGTTGGGCGAAGATGTCACAGTCCGCCGCTTCACTCGCTTTATTTTAGGCGAAGGGATCGAGAAGAAAGAGTCCAATTTCGCGGAAGAAGTTGCCGCTCAAATGGGAAAAATGTAATTTCTAGGTAGAACAAATATTAAGGAGCGGTCTAAATTTAGACTGCTCCTTTTTTATCAATAAAAATTTAGATATTGACTATACGATCTCTGCATTGTAAACATCAAATACCGTTTCGCTACCATCGCCTAATGTTGGCTGTATCTGAAAAAGAATAGCTACTCATAGATCGTTATCTTTAGCAATTAGATCGATCTTTGCTTGCAATCTATAGTTTTATTAGGAGGCTGTACCGGATATTGGGGTTATAAACCATTAGCTTCATTTACTAAAAATCATCGATTACGCTTACTTGAATTATTAGAACTACCACCTGAGACTCGGTTTCCATCAGCATCAACATTTAGAAACATCATGATGGCAATGGATTTTCAAATTATGGCGAATCTATTCAATGTCTGGGCAGAGCAAGCTCTATCGATCGCCACCGGAGAATTATTGGCGATCGATGGTAAATGTATTAAAAGTACTCTTACAGGTGGGAATCAATCCTGTCAAAATTTTGTAAGTGTCGTCTCAGTCTATAGTCATCAGCAAGGATGGGTCGTTAGGCATCAAGTTATGGAGAATAGTAAGAAAAGTGAAATTGGGGTAGTAGAGCATTTGGTTCAAACGCTGTCTGGCAAGCATATCGTCATTACAGCCGATGCACTACACTGCCAAAAAAAACTGTTAAATTGATTATTGATGGCGACAATGATTATATTATTACTGTTAAAGGAAACCAGCCTCGTCTAATCAAGACATTGACTGCGCTAGCTACATCTTCTGTAGCCATCGATCGCCATCTCCACTCTGAACGTTTGCATGGACGGTCAACAACTCGCGAGGTCAAAGTCTATCCAATTTCTGCTGAATTATTACCTGATTGGGTTGGTGCCAAAAATTTAATTGAAGTCGATCGATTTGGAACTCGACCTCAAGGAAAGAAAAGTCGTCTGATTGTTGATTATCATGAAAAACATTTTTATTTGAGTAGCTTAACTTATTCGGCCGCCGAATTTGCCGATGCTATTCGTGGTCACTGGTCTATTGAAAATAAACTTCATTGGGTTAAAGACGTAACTTTAAATGAAGATAACTGTATTCACACTGGTAATTATTTACCAGCTAATTGGGCGATGGTCAGACAGTTTTTAGTTTCCCTTTCTCGTCAATTCAACTGTCGAACACTCCCTGACGCTCTCAGGCTAATGGCTAATCAACTTCAGCCTATTTTCGCTGCCCTCTTTGGGCAGAGCGTCAGTGATTTCTCTGGCGACAATTAATCCACCCTGCTCACCCATTCATCAAGGGCGATCGATTCTCTTGCGCCAGAGTCTACACCAACAAATCAAGCCTTACCAGAAGATAATCAAATTACTCTAATAAACATCATCATGATTTCCGACATCGAGTAAAATGATTAACTCAGCCTCAGTTTCTGAATCTGGTTCGATCGAAAATAGGACTCGACAATCATAGCCATAAGAACAGGCGTAAATCCCCTCTAGATTCCCGCCTAGTTTATGAGTGTCCAGACTAGAGATAAATACATCTTCTGTCATCTGTTCTAGTGTTTTCCTTACCTTTTCCTGTAATTCTGAGTTTCGCCTAGTAAACTTCCGTAAAGATCGATCGAATCTTGGAGTAGAGATTAGTTTTCTCATGCTGATTATTCATCGATCCGATCGTCTAGCTGATTCATAATTTCTGCTACCGATCGAGGCTTCAATTTCCCTGCTCTCACGTCTAAAGCTGCTTGACGTGCATACTCCACTAGTTCCAATTGACGAGTTTTGCTATGTAGTGATATGTTCGCCGACTGATGTTCTTGAATTGCTACGATTAAAGCTTGTTGTTCTTCTCTCGGCAATTCTAAAGCTGCTTCTAATACTTGGCTAAATGTAGTCATTGCTTCTATTCCTACCTGCACTAATATTTTAGACCATTCTATCTACTACTGCGATCGCTGTTAAAACTTGGCGTAGCCTACCAGAGGTAATCGAACCACCCATCCCCATCAAGGGCGATCGATCCTCTTGCTCCAAAGGCTACACCAACGAATCGAGTGTTTTATCCATGTTTGTTGTTAAAATAGCGGTGTAGATCGAGAACGACCAAAATGCCTATAACAACTATCGAACAATTGGCAATTGAAAAGATACGCAGTTTACCTTCAGAGTTACAACAACAGGTGTTAACATTTGCTGAGTTTTTGGAGTTTAAACAGCAACAATTAGAAGATGAAGGTTTACTCAGAGCAATGCAAGAAACTAAAGATGACGAGACGATCGATCTTGCAGAAGCGGCTCTTCCGCTAATATGGGGAGAATGGGGTAAAATGTAGCGATAGCGGAATTTTAGCCCCCTCCCCAATATGGATTTTCACCTAGATAATTTATTGAATCTACCTAATGTTATTGTTGATAGCTATGCGAACACACTAGATGCAATAGTCGTAAGATTACAATTAATTAATGCTGGAATTAATTGTCCTAATTGCAATAAATATATATGCCAAGTGCATCAAACTCGTCCAGTTTTAGTCAGAGATTTATCAGTTTTCGGTCAAGTGGCGTATTTAAAAGTCCCGCGTCGTCAGTTCTATTGTTCTAGCTGTAAAATATCGCCAACTGAACCTTTGCTTTGGTTAAACAAGAAGCAAAGACAAACAAATAGATATCAAGAGTACATATATGAAAAAGTTAAAGAACTGACGGTTAAGCAAGTCAGTGAGAATGAAA
>NZ_JBGSQZ010000137.1:0-5629 GCF_041737865.1 Chamaesiphon sp. | reverse complement strand
CAGCACCATGATTTAAGACTAAGACGTGGGGAATCTTGCCTTTGCTACTCTCTACTGAATCTTTAAAAAGCTGAAGTGATTCAGAAGTACCGTTCGTGACAAAGAAATGGATGACATCGATCGTATTTTCTGGATCGGCTAACATTCCGACGATATCGTTTTGGTCGAGCCAGCGGTCGAGATCGCACGCTGGTAATGCTGGTAAGACAACGAGAACGTTTTTCTTCTCAGCTATTGTAATGATTTTATCTGCGGCAAAGTAATTACCAGCCTCCCCAGAAAAAGTAATTTGCTCGACCTGCTGTAGTGGCTGATTTTTATCTCCTAACACTAATGTTGCACTAACTTGTGCTAACTGATTATTGCGGAACCGCTCGTACAGTTCCCGCTCATAAGTCAACCCGACATTTGGTGTATCGGCATCAGCATCGACTAACTCGAACGATAATTTCGCGGCTTGCATCTGAAATGCAGCTACCCCACCAATGATACTTTTGCCCAATCCACCTTTGACACCACCAATGATAATAATGCTGGTGACATCTTTACTAACCTCTTTACTGACTGTTTTAGTGCTGGTATCGTTGCTCATTTTAACTCCTAGTTTTAATTACCGATCTGGTCATCAGATATTGCGATAAACAATAAACATCAGCAAATCGCGATTGATATCCGTTGGGAACGCCTAAGTCGGGAATCTGTTTGAATACCCGATCGTTAAAAATTCCCTGCCGATTGCCACAATCGGCGCGAGTGGGCAACCGCTCCTTCAAATATGCGATAAAATCTGCCTTGAGAACATCGGCTACACCCCCAGACAACATCACTTCCTCGACAGATGGAAACTTATCATCTAGCCAATCATTAATCGCTCTCCAATAAGTAATGTGAGTTGATTTAATTACCTTAACTAAATGTTCTAACTCAAACTCTCGTTCTACAGCATCACGATGCCGGAGAATTTCCCCTAATGCAATTTTGTCATTATCAGTCCAGTATCTAGCGACAGCAATACTTAGCGTCCCAAATTCATAGCCGGAAGTCCGATCGATAATCAGCTCGATCCACGATTGAAACCCCAAGTCTGATGTTGCCTTTTTGACGGGTTGCCTGCCCTGCATCACATAACAACTGATGTTTCGATGTCCGGCCATAATCGTGCCGACTTTACCCGTTACGTGCGGACGATTGATATGGTACAAATGGGCGACTCCCATGCCTTCGGGATGATACTGTGCCTCGATCGTGCGAACTGTGAACCGACCGAGCGGCGTGTCAAAATCACTCAGAGCATCCAGTAGCTTGATCTGCAATCGTTCCCGCTCGGCAAACTCCCCAGGTGGTAACAAACACCCCAGTTCCAAATCGAAGCTGTTACCTAGCTCCAATCTTTGTGCAAAAACCGAGACGATCGCGAGTAACTTATAAACTATAGTTTCAGATTTGAGACGTTTGAGAGCTTGAGTGGCTCCTAAGCTTACTGCTAATTCCCCAATCGCAAAATAACGATCCTTCACCCCAACGAAAGAACGATGCCATAGATCTAGGCTGCTTTGGTGGCGGTAGTTGTCGAGATCGATAGTGCCAATTTCAATAACTTCTGGCGACATCACTAATGGAATCGAGCGATCGTCGATCTCAATAATTGCCTTAGTCGAACTTCCACCAAAGTCAATTGCTAGCTTGATTTTTTGCCGTTTGGGTCTAGCCACCGCAATTACTCATCAAAAATAGTATAGTCATAAGTTTCATCCGATCGTGGGAGTCGAGCGATTACCGTTGGAATTGTCAATAGTGTCTCATTTGCATAGCGTTCTCCTGAAGAAATGGAATGCTCGACTGCTGGGGCAATCTTCTCAGTCGTAGAAGCTTCAGAACGAGCGGCTAATTCGATGCCGTTCGTAATCCGGTGATAATTAATGATGTAATCGATCTGATTTCGCAGTTTGGCAAGATCTTGACTGGCTGCTAACTCGATTCGACCGAGAGACACACCTGGCTCTTGGGACAAGGCGATCGAGTGATAAAAAGCTGATAGTGCCGCAATAACCTTTTCCTTTCCCGTTCCTTCAATACTTTTAAGGAACTTAGCCAGTAGCACCTCTAATGGTTTCCCTGCTACGAAATTAATTCGGAACAAATCCCTCGCTTTACCCATAAAATTTTAGAAGTTCTCATCCATTACTAAATATATCCCTTTTATATGGAAAATACGATTGTTATGCTTATTATTAGTAGTTTATGCTGAGAAAACACTCGATATTTTCTTAGAATGCTGGCAGTCCGTTCCAGTTCTACTTCAGTTTTAACCCAGTCTTCTACCAGTATCGCTCCAGTGCTGCTGGAGTGCATTCATAGATCTTGTTACTAACCTCAGCATTTTTTACCCCTAGACTTTCAAAATTCCTTTCAATCTTCCGTATTTACTGACTTCGATTGATGTGGTAAGTTTGAGGGGGAGCCAGCCATACCTATGTGCTACGCACATCTGAAATCTGGCGATTTCAGACGGTAAGGGCTGGCTAGGGGAGTACCCCTAGAACCCCCCTGATTAGATATATGTATGTATCATGTAGAATACAAACCTACAACACAAGCTTAGACTACAAGCTATTACTTTGTAACTAACATTGCTAAAACCATTGAGAAAAGTGAGAAATGAGTAATGGGCATCAATATCTCTAAAGCTGACAGTAAACCCCCACAAAAAGTCAATCACATCAGTCTACGCGCCAGTGACGAACAGTTGGAGATTATCGAATCAGAGTCTAGAGCAGTTAGGATGAACCGCTCTGAGTTCCTGCTCCATCGAGGCACGATAAACGATCGAACGCTCAGACGACTCAAACAAGAACGGTTGAGCCAGGACGAGTATGCAGAACTTACTCTGATCCGAAGAGAATATATCGCTCAGGGCAATAACCTCAATCAAATCGCCAGAGGTGTAAATATAGCCAATCAAGAAGGACGATCGATCGAAGTCGATAGCAAAACCCTGAAAGAAATTGCAGCGGCTAACCAACTAATCGCCAAGAGAATTCAAAAGCTTGGAGCTAAAAGCTAATGATTGGAAAGATTAGCAAAGGTAACGGCTTTGGAGGGGTTCTAAGTTATTTACTCGACCCCGACAAGCAACCGCGAATTATCAGCAGTTGCCTAGAAAGTAAAACTCAAAACGACATGGCAATTGAATTTCGCAAAGTTAGCAATCTCAATCGGCGCGTAAATAAACCAGTTAGGCACTTCTCAATTGCCTTTGCACCGGAGGATCGACGAGTAGACGATGTAATTAAAGAAGCAATTACCTTACGCGTTTTAGAAGAACTGGGATACAAAGAATGTCAGTACATTGCCATCGACCATCATCGAGACGATCCCGGACACGATGAAACACACGACCACGATCATATACATATCGTTACAAACGGAGTGAATGTCTTTGGCAAACACGTCCATCCAGAATGGGACATGTACAAAATTCAAGATGCTCTGCGTAAAGTTGAAGTCGAGTTTGGGCTGCGCCAGATCCCATCATCATGGGATGTCAAACGATCCAAGATCCGCAAACAAGAAATTAAGATAGCAAACTTAGACCTAGAAATTGTTGAAATTGTAGGTAATTCATTAGGAATCAATATCGGTTTAGAACAGTGGCTTGGCGAACTTGCAAAAAATAGAGTTGATGTTAGATTTAACCTGACATCAAAAAACGTAGTTCGTGGCGTAACCTTCCTGCATGATGGAAAAGCTTACAAAGGTAGTGATATTGGGGCTAGTTGGCAAGTAGTAAGCAACAGTTTAACTCCAGACGACCGAGACTTAGAACGGATGAAAGAAGCAAATCTTCGCATTCAAGATCGACCTGTGAAGTTAAATCTAGCAAATCGAGAAATCTTCGATCGTATCACCGAGCTAGCTCAAATGAAGTTGGGTGGGAAAACAAAGTTCGAGAACGGTCGCATCAAAATTAAGTGTGATGGGAATACTTTAAGTGTCTATCGCATTCGTCCAAACAAGCTAATGCTAAATGCGACTAGAGTTGGAAATGATTGGGAGCCTAGTGGATTTCCAGACATCGATCTGCGAGACGTACAGCTACTCGAACGGTTAAATAAAATTACTCCACAACAGCAAAAGGAAGGTCGTGGAAGCAGATCGATCGAAACCACTTCAAACTCACAATCACAGGAAGAAATTGCGGCTATATTGCCAGGAGTAAACGTACAAATCTCTAAACCATTGAATTTAGCTTCTTTAAATGTTGAATTAACCACAATTCAAGAAGAAGATGAACGATTAAAAGATGAGAATAGATTATCAATGTAAATTCCTTAATCGAAATAATTCACGTTTTATTAAGTTTGGCTGCTTCTACTGTCAAGTAGATATAAAGGAAATAAACTATGTATGTTTGCCCTGAATGTAACTCTGAAGATTGCAAAAAATTATCTTTAATTTACGAGCGAGGAAACGCTAGTGGAACGATATCGGCATATATTGGAATCGATGCTTTTACAAATAGCTCGACAATGGCATCTCAAAGTGCCAGCCCTCCAGTAAATCCGTTAATGGTCGGATGTGGCTGGGCATCAATTTGTGGATTTATCTGGCTTACTTCTCCATTTATAATATTTATATTAGCTGTTATGTTAGGTTTGTTTTTTCAGGTGACACATATTCCAATACCTAATTTCCTGGCATCCAATCCCCTAATACCTAATGGGTCTGGACACATATTATTAAATATTTTACGTGTGATTATATTGCTGGTTTCTGTACGAGCTGTAATAACTAGTACAATAAAATACCCTAGTAAAAAAAGAAATTGGCAGAGAACGTATCAGTGTCAACGATGCGCTACTTATTTCAGGATAAGTCCAGATTAAATAATTGATGATTAGCGATCGTCAAATTTAATAATTTTTGTCGGGATTGAAATTTCCAGTTTCGAGGGCTATTCTTTGTGCAACAGGAATTTTACTGTTCTTCGCCCGTAATCGTAGTCGTCGATCGTTATAAGTTTCACCATCTATCTCTGGGTTCTCGCGATCTAATCGATCGAACTCGACAATCTCCGCCCGAACTTCATCTTCCATCTGAGCAATCTGCAATAAAGTAACACCCTGTCCGATCAGTTGCGTTCGATGTGGCTCTTGCAATTCTCCGGTTTCCTCGTCATACCATTGTTTCTTGAAATTTGCCCAAAAATCTGATGGCTTTGCCATATATGCCTCCTCATATTCACTTCAGCTATGTCTAATTTTACTTCAATAACTCAAATTCCGCAAAACCCTGGAGTTTACCCTTGTGTCTTATTCCCAAAAACGATCGAACAAAATTTTCCTAAGTTGATTAAAGTAAGGCAAAAAGTACTTACTGAAGAAACCCTCGATCGTCAATTGACTTCAGTTGTAACAGAAAAGTTCGTACCTTCTAATTTGATTTCGATATCTGGTATCTTTGGTGTTATTTCCTTACTAGTTCTAGCTGCAAGATTTTTTAACGTATATCAATATAATGGAATTGCAGTAGCAATGGCAATAGCTTTTATTAGCTCGTTTATTTGGTATAGCCATCTAGTCGAAAAAGAAAAGGCAGCTTATTATCACAAGCTAAATCGACAGTCAAT